>VSJD01000033.1 GCA_008636095.1 Kiritimatiellota bacterium
CGAGACTATGACAAAGAAGAAACCGCACATGACAGTTCAGAGCCAGGTACGCGAGCCGTATCTGTGCGGGAACGAACCGCCGGAGATTTGTCCTCAGCGGATCGAGCACGACAGGCACTTATCTGAAGTGTGGACTTCGCGGACGGCAGGGAGCGTGGAAAATAATACGCTCACTTGGCGCTTCATCAAGGATCGAAACGAGACGATTGCCATCCAACCGGTGCAGATTCCCTCAAACGAGACGTTCCTCGGTATTCCCGCAAAAATCAAATCCGCGATGGTGGGCGCAAACGAGATAGTCCGTTTTCTGATTCTTCTGGCACATGGGCAATGTTATGTCGAGGGTGAGCCGAATGAGCCGGACGAGGTAAAGATTCTGGCGGCGGCACGAAAAAAGGCAGGCTATGTTAAGCGCAAGGCATGGGATGATGAGAAGGAAGTGATCAGGAAGCAGGCACATAAGGAATCCGCTGCGAAGTGGCAAGCCAAGTTCATCCAAAAACAGTGTGAGCTATATGCACGGTGGCGTCCGGCAACTTTTGGAAAGGCCCATAAGACCGAGAAGATGCGCCGTATGAAAAAATACCTAGCAGAGATGCCTTCCGATGAGCGGGAGGATAAATTCCGAACGTACATTTGCCGTGAGCTATTCAAAATCAATGAGAAGAAGCACGCGATTATAAGGGCGGCAGCCGAAGAAGAGGCGCAAGCCGAACTCGAAGAAATAGATGCAATCCACGAAATGTTGCAGACGAAGTATACGGAGAATCGGAAGCAGGGCTTTGAGGGAATCACGCTATACGAGATCAACGAGTTTATCGGACGGCATGTGAAGAAACCTGTCTCGGTGAATGTGCCAGACGTAGATAACTATACACTGGATGAACGGCTTGCTATGAGAGATGCTATTGTTAAGAAACTGGCGGCGTCTGAAAAATTGCGGGCGATCTACAATTTCATCCTGGCCGAGTGCAAGCCCATGGGTAACTACTTCAACACAATCATCCCGGATGCCCACATGCGGGCGCTGGTCGAATTCATCGGCGAGCAGGTCGGCAGCGGCTTGAAGTCGGAAAAGGCGCGGCAGGCGGTCAAGGACAAGCTCTGCCTCTCTGTCCTGCTCACGTACATCGGCAACATGCCCAAGATGTTTGCGATTTGGGTGCGGGAGTACACCAAGACGCACACGGTTACGCCAAAGACGGCGCAAGCGGAACTGGCGCGGCGGATCGGCTTCATTGCGGAATGCCCCGGAAAACACGGAGTGCAGTACTATCCAATCGAAGATTTTAGAATAGACAGGCATAACGAGGGCGATGAAGCGCTTTATGAGAAGATTATGGCCGGGCAGCGGAGCGAAAAGAAAGAGAGACCACCGGAGGAGATGAAGCCGCTGATATATCCGATAAGCAAGATGCCAGAACCGCCTCCGAAGTTTGAACTTCGGGAAGGTGTCGTCTATCTGTCCGGCAAACAATACGACTGCAAAGCTAAGATTGGCCAAAAACGGCAAATCTACTTCCGTGAGTTTGTTTCGGAGGTATGGAAAAACATCTCCGCTCAACCCCTGGTTCGCAATGAAACGACGGACAAGCGAACGTACGTCATCCTCAATGTCTTCAAAATAATGTGCACCATCTATCAGAAGCACAATCCTGACAAGGCCGAGAAGATAAAAAAGTGGGAACATAATCCCAATGAAATAGATAACACATTTTTTGGGGATAAAGATCGAAAAGACTTTTACGAGTTCACATTCAAGCCTCTCCGCACCATTAACCAAAGTGTATTACCTGCCGGTAACAGACGAGCTGTGTTTTTGACCTAACAAATCGCTCACTTTCTCTTTTGCTGTGAGGCCGCACCATCGAGGTGCGGTCTTTTTCTTTCCCCGTTAAGAGCACTCTTAAGAGTGCTCTTAAGTATTTGCATATCAATGGTTTATGTTTTGACGCCACGCCACGATATGTTATGTTGGAATTATGAAAAGCGAGAAAAAAGAACCACAGCCGCACACTACGGACAAGGACGAGTCCTTGAGCGTCGAAGATCTGCTCCGGCGGCACTATGCCGCCAGTGCTGATCGGCAACAAGCTGGCCTTCAGGGCTGGGCGCGTGGTCTCAGGGACGGTGCCAACCCCGATCTAAACGACCAGGATGCCAGCCGGGCGCTGAACATCTCGGTGGCGGCGGCAAGGGCTGGCTATTCTCGGCAGGTTTTGTACAGGGCGATAAACGCCGGCACCTTGCGAGCCTTCCACCCCTACGCCGGAGGGCGGGCCCGGATCACCGAGCGCGAGTTGTCCCAATGGCTGTCGGGCCGGAAGGAGGAAAAATGAAGGAGCGTTAATCGGCGGCATGAACTCCGAGAGATTCGTTACACAAAGGAAAACTTAATGCGCGATCTGGGGGTCAAACAAGCTAAATACAGGAGGCTGAGGATCATGAATAAAAATACAGGCAGAATACAATTATCAGAGGATGGCATGGCCATTGAATTCCGTCGCGGATCACAAGGCCGTTTGTATGAAATTGATCTGCGACAAATCTTGTCCGCGAGGGATATTGTCGACTGGTACTACCACCTGAAGGACAAGGTCGACGTTACGCCAGAAATTCTTTGCGATTTCATGGTGGCCATCGAAGAAGCATGCAAACTGCATTTTGGCGCAGATCCTCGCGATTTGTTTTGTGTGGGGGGGCAGGTCAAGTGGCCGCAATGAGGGCGCGCGGCGTTTTTTTGCGGCCGAATTTGAACTCGCAATTAATTATTCGAAGCGTACCAGCGCGCTCACAAGGCTGATTTGATTTTTGTAGCAATACCTTAAAAGGGTTTAGAGCGATGGAACAACTTGCACAACTAAAAAAATTGGCTTCAGGAATGGGTTTAGGCGGGAAAATATCCGGGCAATATAGATACAGAATGGAGTGATGTGTTGAGATCAATTTCGTCAAATTGGATCCTTGGCGGCTATTACATCAAGGCACGCTGTATTGTGGATAGCGCTGTGGCACACGCTCCGCCGCATGTGAGGGAGGTATGGGACTACTTCCTGCGAAAGGCCCTGTTCAAGGACGGCACGTGGCTCAAGCGAGGCGAAGCGAGCACCAGTTACGCGGAGATTCAGAACGACCTTTCCTGGTGTGTTGGTTGGCGGAAGGAGCGGTATTCGAAGTCACAGTGCGAAAGCGCGATGAAGTGGCTGAAGAAAGCCGGCATGATAACCACGCGGAGAACCACACACGGCCTCATTGTAACTGTCTGTAACTATGAGAAATACCAGAATCCGGGCAATTACGAGAGCCACGAAGCTGACCATAGGCAAACCGCAGGAAGTCCACGTCCCCCCGATACCACAGAGAAGAATGATAAAGAAGGGCATAAAGAAGAATCCCTCTCAGGGGGCGATCAAGTTCATCAAATACTCATAGGAAGCACGCAACTGCGTGCGATGACCGATGAACAGGATCAGAGGGTTCGACAGGATTTTAAGGCAACTCCGTGTCCCCTGGACTGGGTAGCTTTGGCCCGCCGGACGGTTGCAGAAGCGGAATTAATGACGGAACCGATCCGGAACCCGGCATTATTCTGGCGTCGGCAGATTCAAAAACATGTGGATGCGGAATTTTACGGAAAAAAACCCGCCGCGCCGACAGGTGACAAAGATTCTCAGGAGAGGTTGAGATCGGCCTTTGTAATGTAAGCCAGCGGGCATAGGAGGAGAAAAATATGGATGGCAGGCAAATAAAAGACATGCTGAACCAACGAGCGCAGGACGTATGCGAACTACTGCTGCCTGGCGGCAAGGTGGAAAAAAACAATTATGTCATTGGGGATATACATAAAACACCCGGAGACAGTTTTAAAATCGGGATCAGCGGTGATAAATGTGGGATATTTCATGATTTTGCCGATCCTTCCGTAAAAGGGAATAATCTGCTGGAACTTTGGTGCCAAGTGAAGGGTATTCCTTTCCGGGATGCACTGCGCCAGGCCAAAGAATTCCTGGGTGTTCGAGATGACCCCTGGCAAAGGATGGATGGCAAACGTCTTGTCGGCAGACTGCAGCAAAGTGGCCCCAAAAGGCTGGAGGACGAATTAAAGCCGGTGGTTGAAGGCTCTCCGGTCTGGTGCTGGCTGACGGAAACCCGGAAGATTGGGGCCGAAACAATCCGGAAATACAAGCTTGGCGAGGCGTTCATTCAGAAAGGGCAAAGGCATTGTGTTGTTTTCCCGTTCTTTGATCCGGCCGGCAACCTTGTTCGGATGAAGTTTCGCGATATTGGCGACAAGGGCTATATGTTCCTGCATCCGAAAGCCGCGGATGCGGCAGCATACAAACATGGGGCGCCCCTTCACCTTTTCGGGATTCAGGGAGTCGCAGACAAATCTGATATTGTCGTAATTTCTGAAGGCGAAATTGATGCGCTTTCATTCGCCGAGTGTGGTTATCCGGCAGTATCGGTTCCTATTGGCGCCCAGCCGCATGACACGTATGATAAATGCTCCCACGATGCCTGGATAGAAGCCGATTATGACTGGCTGGAGGCTTTTGTGACGATCTACCTTGCCATGGACGACGACGAACCGGGCCGCCAGGCCGCCAAGCTCCTGATTCCCCGGCTGGAACGCGAACGGGTCATGGTTGTTGATTATCCTGCAGGTTGCAAGGACGGTAACGAGTGCTTGGTGAAGGAGCTTGGAATTGACAGCCTGATTGAACATGCCCACGACCTTGATCCGGAGGAGCTTAAAAAACCAAGTCATTTCCGGGAGGAAGTCTGGGAACGCTTTTATCCGGTGGCAGGTGTCGAACCTGGAGATGATTTACCCTGGTCTACAGAATCCGATCCGGATTCTCAACCGGTTCCGTTTATGTTTCGTGAGAGTGAAGTTACCCTATGGCACGGTTACAACGGCCACGGCAAAACGATTGCCCTGGATCACTGCCTTATCCATTTTGCGACACGTGGACGGCGGTCCTGTGTAGCAAGCTTGGAAATGCCTACAAGTATGACACTGCAAAATATTATCCGCCAGGGTATCGGGCGGGGAAAGCCGGCCACACGCGCTGAATTTGATCAAGCTATGGACTGGCTTGACAAGTATTTGTGGGTATATGACTTCGTAGGCTCCGCGGACTCCCGCAAGGTGATTGAGTGCTGGGAGTATGCCGCCAAAAAATACGGCATCCATCATTTTGTAATGGACTCCTTGATGAAGCTTCAGGATGTATCCAATATAGATTTGGATGCACAGAAAGGGTTAATGAACCGCCTGAATGATTTTGCGAAGAAATATAAGGTACATGTCCACTTGGTTGCGCATTCTAAAAAGCCTGATGCGAAGCACCCTAAAGAAAAGAACTGGCCAGGGGAGTTGGATATATCCGGATCGAGTGATCTGCCAAATGGCGCATGGAACGTCATCTGCATGTGGAGAAATGAGAATAAGCAGAATGACAGAGATAGAATCTATCAGGAATTGAGAAATTCAAGATTGGCCGCTGATAAGCGTGTTGAGTTTGAAGCAGAGCTTCAGGAAATTGATCAAAGAAACGATGCCATGTTTATCGTCCAGAAACAAAGAACGACCGGGGCTTTCCCTTTGCACCGGCAACTATGGTTTGATGGGGGCCGAGAGGGGAGTTGGCAATTTGGGACAGAACGGCATTTCCGCGTAATTACATATGTTGATAAAGATGTCGGCAAATGATGGTGTACTGAAGAAAACGAATTTGCCGCTTTTTATGATGAGCAGATTGCTTTTGACTCCCTGTTGTTATTTTGATATCTTGCTATCAAGCAACAACAATAAGGGACAACACCATGAAGGCAATCATCTACACGCGGGTATCCACGACCGGCCAAGCGGAAGACGGAATCAGCATGGACGCGCAGGAAGCAAAAGGGCGAGCCTGGGCAGAACTGAATGGCACGGAGAGTACGATCGTTTTCCGGGATGCCGGACTGTCCGGTAAGCGGGCGGACAATCGCCCTGGCCTTCAGGAAGCCTTAGGCGCTGTCGGCAAGGGTGACGCCTTGATCGTCTATTCCCTGTCCCGGTTGGCCCGGTCCACGAAGGACACGATCATGATTGCCGAAGCCCTGGACAAGCGCGGCGCGGATCTGGTGAGCCTGTCAGAGAAGATCGACACCACGACCGCAGCCGGTAAGATGGTGTTCCGCATGCTGGCGGTCCTATCCGAGTTTGAGCGTGACCAGGTGAGCGAGCGGACCCGCTTCGCCCTGGCCCATATGCGGGCGAGCGGCGAAAAGACCGGTGGGGATGTTCCTTACGGCTACCAGCTGGAAGACGGGCGGCTTGCCCCGGACGCGAACGAGCAGAAGGCCATCAAGCTGATTCGCAAGCTGCACGGCAAGGGTTACACGCTGCGCGGGATTGCAGGGGAACTTGAAGCGCAGGGCTACCGGACGAAGACCGGCCGGACACACTGGCACCCGCAGAGCGTGAAGCAAATACTTGAAAGGGAAGCGGCATGAGGAAGGCGGCTGTCATACATCGGTCGAAGCATGACAAGAATACCCAGCGCAAGGCCGGGAAGCTGGCAGATCACCCCGCCATGAAGGAACTGTCCCGGATGATCGAAGCCGGTAAAGTGAGCCGCGAGCGAACCCTTGCCTATCTAAAGAAGGGACGGAACCCATGACCAAGACACCTGCCCAACACGGAACCCAGCCGAAGCAGTTGAACATCCGGCTACCGGAGCATCTTCACCGGAAACTGAAAGCGAAGTGTGCGATGGACGGCCTGCCGATTGCTGGAGCTGTTGAGAAACTTGTCCGCGCATATCTGGCCGGCAAGTTTAAGATCACGCTCAAGGAAGACTGACCAAGGATGCCCGCCGCCACGGCGCGAAACCAAAGCGCCAGCCATACGAAGTCAATCATAGGGGCGAGTGTGCAGGTGGGCGGGGGGGGTGTCGTCCGCGCGCCGCCCTCCCTGGAGTAATAATCCATTGAGCCCGGACAGAATTTTGGCCAAAGGGCCGATAGAATTGTCACTCCCGGCGCCTATCGCGCCACGACCTATACCCAAGCACCCCGGGCGAGTCGTTTGAGGCATATCACCCCTCCTTTATTTGCATGCTATTCGTTACAATCTCGCCATATTTTACCGAAATCAGGCTTGTTAGGCGGTTTCTTGACGTATATCATTCCACGGTAGGGTAACGATGGGATGCTATTATTGAGGCATAATACTAACGGATGAATGACGACACACACACCGGCAACCCAAGCAATGACAAAGGCAACTGGTACGTCCTGACTGTCGACTTGCCGCGCATTATCCAACCCATAACTCTTACCGGTGGTGTTACCCTTCGTCCTCTACGAGAACAGTTTTCAGTGTTTGATCTCGCCGCTGCGGGTGCCGTTGGATTCCGGAGTTGGGCAGTTCTGGAACCTATGGCAAGCAGTTGTACCTGTGAAATCGAATCCGCTGTTGATGCAAACATCACACCTGGATATGACACACTCAATCGCGCATGGCTCGCTTCCGCACTCCTTGTTCTCCGGGGATTCACCCGGCACATGTGCGTTGCGTGCTCACGATACTCATGGAGCAAGATCACCGGTCATCAGAAAAGACACTCTTCAACGTTCCAGAAGCAACTCCAACAGGAAGGCGTGGAGACTGCGACGTTCGCGCCGCGAGACGATCTTCCTCCATTTGAAGGCCAACTACTGGATTTTCATCTTGCCCATCTGATTGATAAAGGCACAAGAGCGGACTCCATTTCAGACGATGACGCAAGATGGATCAAGGAGCATTACGACATATTTAACATCCTTGCATCCGAGAATGATTCTTTTCGGTTTGCCCTCGAAGCCGCAATAGATTGGCGATATTCCAGCGACATTAGATCTGCTGTATCCCGTTTGTGGGCCGGTATAGAGGCAATCTTCGGAATCAGTTCAGAACTCGTGTATCGCATCTCGCTCCTATCAGCATCACTACTCGTGCAAAGGGGAGAAGAGCGAAAGAAGCGGTTCCGCGCCACAAAGGAACTCTACGGACTACGAAGTAAGGCGGTGCATGGTGATGAAGTTCCAACTGAGAAGCTGTCTCTCGCACTGAACGGTAGTTTCCAATTATTGAAGGAACTACTCCTTTTGACAATCGACAAAGGACACATCCTGAACGATCATGACTTTGACGATGCAATCTTTGGAGAATAGAAAACCGCCAACCAGCGCTTGTAGTTTATGTTTTTCGGGGCGGTAAAAACAAAACTGAAGCGTACCGTTGAGGCAGGAAGATAATTATGAATAATCCATATGTTCAGAATGTTGCATCAGAATTCATAGCAATATTGATTCTTGTCCTTGCTGGTTACGTCACATATCGACTCACCGGGAGACGACAATTACTGGCTTTCTTCCATATAGGAAATCCCAAACGATTCCTTGTCTATCTTTCTCGAATCACAGTGGCACAAGGTGGTTCACTCGGTGTCAATGGACAGTCCCTTGCCTTTGCTGGGCCGACATTTTCGGTCACCGAGGTTGAGATCATTGGCCCCGCACAACGCCTGTTTAACTACATAGTGCCCGGCGTTGATGGACTTCCCGGATTCTTGAAATCAGTCCTAATATCTGACGTTGCCGTAGACTTTTTACCATCACCGCTAAACCCAAAAGATGTTGATTCACAGACCCCATTCCTGACACTGGGATCCCCAGGCTACAACGCGGTGTCTCAAAAGGTACAAACTGATTGTGCTCCTTTGGCGAAATTCGAGCCTGATAATTTCCAAGTATCAATTTACAATCTTGGCACAATGAAGGATGCATCAATCGGATTTCTCGTCCGCTCTTGTCACCCATCCTCTGGGCAAGTATCATATTATGCCGCAGGCCCTGCGAGTGTTGGTACGGCAGGGGCGGCCATCTATCTGATCAAGAATTGGAGGCATCTTCAAAAGAAGTTTGGTAACGATGTTCCCTTTGTCGTGCTGCTTCGCTTTCGCTCACAAGATCCGAGACAATATGAAGTTGTTGCTGAAAAAGGGCAATAGAAGCCCCAATAATCGCCTTCAGGCTACTCACCTGCCGGGGCCGGCAGGATCGTTCCTGAAGCGTGATGGTTGAAGCAAATGAGGAAGAGATGACAACATCGTTGATAATCAGCATCTTTGCGGTGGGAGTGAGTTTGTTTGCACTCGGCTGGAACGTGTACAGAGATCTTGTTCTTAAACCTCGATTGCGAGTTAAGGTGGGTCTTGGCCGCGAATTGCCTCACGAGGGTGGAACTACAGTGGTCATCTCCTCGTTTACGCGGAACCCACCCGAGCAGTCGTTCGTCTTCTTGGAGGCAATCAATTACGGCCCCGGACCCATCAAATGCACAGGCTTTTACACCTACAGGAGGAAGTCACGATGGCGTAATGCAGGTTTCCTAATTGGGAGGATTGACACCATGCCGGGACACCCACTATGTAGTTCACTACCCAAGGTCCTTTCGGTTGGCGAAAGTGCGTACATGGTGATCCCGTATGGGCCAAGTTGCTTCCTCACTCAACCGTGGGATTCCATTGGTTTCAAGGACTCATTCGGGCGGTACCACAAGGCAAACGCGAGGAGTTTCCGCAGACTCAAGAGTGCATACAGACGCGATTACGGCGAACGATGAGTGACAGAAACCCTATTGACTACATTGCATGGTGGGGTGCCATTTCTGGCACCCTTGCTCTTCTTTGGGAAATCTACGCCTGGCGTGCATCAAAACCCTCAATCAGAATAGATTTGGTTCGCATAGGCAAATGCACCACAGAAACATTCTTAGGAGAACAATACTTGGCAACCATTGACTTCACCAATGTTGGAGACAAGAGAACAACTGTAACTCAAATAACCTACTCACATTACCGGAATTGGTTCGATTTCTTGCGTAGGAGGACAGACTCAAGTGGCATTCATTACCCGGAGAAATTCATCGACCTTGAACCTTTCTCGCCATGCCAAACGGAGATTT
>VSJD01000032.1 GCA_008636095.1 Kiritimatiellota bacterium
CCGTCGGATCCACAAAAAAAACCGACCCACGCGATCATGGCATATTCTTCGTTGGAATCAAAGACGCCGCTCACAGACGCCCGAAAACACAAATCGTAAGAAGAAAATGATCATCACCCCATCGCCTCCACCGTACGCTCAGCCCGCAGTGGGCGTCGCGTCCAGTGAGGCATGACGTTGGGCACACAGCTCCGAGGCATGATAACCTTGAGCAAAAAATACAAGGGTAAAATTTGCGTTTACTGCACGACACGACCTTCGGTCTGTGGTGATCATATAGTGGCGAAGGAGTTCTTTCCCGTCGCTGCGCGAAGCAACCTCCCCCAAGCTCCCGCGTGCAATCAGTGTAATACAGATAAATCGGCTCTTGAGCAGTACGCCATTACCATACTTCCCTTCGGATCGGACCATTCGACGGCCAGGGATCGTCTGGCGAATAAGGTTCCTATCATGCTGTCACGAAATGCGAAGCTGAAGAGAGAGCTGAGTGCCGGCATGACTTCGGTATGGACTCGAACTGCCGAGGGCCTTCTCCTTTCTTCCAAGGCACTACCGCTTGACGCCTATCGAATTGTGAGTCTATTTCAATTCATCGTTAGGGGCCTCGCCTGGCATCATTGGCAAACACTCATCCCGAAGGGATACCTTGTGGAAGTCCTGACTTTATCGGAGCGCGGGTCGACGCTCTTCACCGACTACCTTTTAAGACTAAGTCCGCAGTTCCGCGAGGATGTTGTCCTTTCGGATCGTGTGTTCCAATACACATGCACCCGAAATGATCAGGATTCCGCTTTCAGCGCATGGCACATGCAGTTCTACGGAGTGCCGGCTATGGCCGGGTCACATCCTTCGGGGACAATGGATGCAGTACATGTCTGCGCTCTGACGGGGCCACAAGAGGTGATAAGGCCCGCCATTGACAAATTCCTGAAGTCATGACAAATTACGTGTTACCCAACCAGAGCATGGATACATACGTTTCAAACCGCGCGGGCCGCCGTCTGAAACGGTGGTCATGCTGATTGTTCATGTCGACGCGGGTCATTATGGAAGATTTGTGTTGGTGGTTTGGTTGGATTTGGGGAGCCGTGTGGAGTAGTGTTGAGCAGTGTTGCGAACGAAGGCCAAAAGCGCATTTAAGCCAATGATAACAGGAATAAGAACGCACACCAGTCGCATATTTGGGAGCTTTGCAAAACGTCGATCAACGGCCTAAATACGATTGGGGTGCAAAAGGTCATGAGTTCAAATCTCATCGCCCCGATTTTTTCTGTAAATTGCATGTGTATTCTTTTCAGGCCGAGCACTGGATGTTATTACATTGGTCAAGCTCAGAACATAGCCCGCTTTGGATCGCTATGACGGTATAATCTGTTTGCAATTGCTTCCGAATAAGATATTTTCTGTTCTCTTCCGGTGTACCTGTAGCTCAACTGGACAGAGCATCTGACTACGGATCAGAAGGTTGCAGGTTCAACTCCTGCCAGGTACGCCACTCCGCCCGATGTGACTGTTGTTCTCGCGAGCGGTCAGGGTCACGTGGTTCCACCCGCAAGCCAGATTGATGCGTAAGGGTCGTGTCATGCCCTTCTTTTACCTCACATATACCCTGCCCCTCAAGACGATTGTATTTTGTATAGATGTGACCCTAATCTCTATTTTTTCACCGATCCTCAATCATTCTTCCGCCCGTAATGACCGAACAGCCTGCCTTCGTAGTCAAGACTGACCGGCTTTGAGGGGTCATACTCAGGACTGTTCCTGACGGATTCCCGCGACAGATCCACGAACAATTTAGACTCCTCCCAGCTTACCCGTTCAATCCATCGGGGAGATACCAGAACTTTTTTACCGGGCCACCAGTTCCGCGTGTTAACGACGATATAACAAATCGTCCATGTCTCGTCATCCACGATATAGTCCTGCACGTGCCCGATCTCACCATCAGTGGCTTGGACATGGTAACCGGCGACCTGATCCGTACTACGCAGGTGGGGATCGTCCTCGGACTTTTCCGGCAGGCCTTTCTTTTCTTCCGCAATTGACGGCAAATTGGTCGGCACGGGGTATCCGATCCCGACGTACGGGTTTGATCCCCAGTAAACCGGCCAGCCATAATACTTAAACAACTCAACCTCGTGCTGACGCGAAACAGGTTGGGCAGTATCAATATTCGGACTGTGTTGCACCTGCAGTTTGGTCAGGTTCACGGGGAAAACGCGTGCTTTCCATTCAGGTTTATTCAGGGCAACGGGTGAGATCAGGACTTGGCGTCCCGGGCGCCATATAACAGTGTTCATGACCATGTAACGAATGGTCCAAGAGTAGTCATTAAAATAAAATTGCTGAACCAGTCCAATATCACCATCGCTGGCGCGGACAACGCAATTGACTAAGTCGCTTAAACTGCGGTTCATAATGATTCCTTTGTATGACCATTAAGGCCACGTTTTTATAATAAGGCATGTTCGGAAAAGCCAATCGAAACCCTGCGTTGCTTCTGGGAGCTTCCCTCTACGCGAAGCCGCTACGGCGGGACAAGACGCAGGGCAGGCGACGGATGGCAAACTTCTGGCACAAACCCATCGTTGCCAGTCCAAAATACCGATTGTCGAGCCGTGACCCCGATGCCACATTGACCCCAATTGCCCTGAAGAAACGCTTTCATAGGGAATAAGGGCCTATTTGGCGAAATCCTTCTCCGATATCTTCGGTGACGTAGGCAGGTAGTCCTCCTCCTTCTGGAGCGCGATCTCTATGACAGAGGATTTCGGGCTCGCGACCGCCTGCTCGAGACAAGAGGCAATCTCCGAAGGCTTCGTCGCCTTGAATCCGTTTAGACCATAAGCCTCCGCTATCTTCGCAAAATCGGGCATCGGACCCAGGTGGACCGATGAATATCTGTCCGTCCCATACACCTGCCCCTGCCACTGTCTGACCATCCCAAGGTATTCATTCTTGAATATGACCGATATGACCTTGAGGTTCTCATAGGCGAGGACCGCCAGCTCCTGAAGCGTCATCTGAAAAGAGCCGTCCCCGTCGATATTGAAGACCTCCACATCGGGCCTGGCCAGCTTCGCCCCGATGGAGGCGGGCAGGCCGAACCCCATCGTGCCCTCTCCACCGCTCGTGATAAACGTCCTCGGGTATTTTCTATCAAGATAATGCTGCGCCAGCATCTGGTGATTGCCCACCCCCGTGACGACGATATCCTCATCCTTGATGAACCTTCTAAGATCGTGAAACACCCTCTTGTGTGAGATGGGTTCGATGTCAGCGCTTATGTCTTCGCCGAATTCCACTTCCTTGAGCTCCTTCAGCTTGCCCAGCCACTCCATGTTATCGTTCTTCGCTTCGGCTTCCTCGACTGCGGCGATCAGCTCCGCAAGGACCAGTTTTGCATCCCCGACCACTGCGATGTCGGGCTTGATATTCTGCCCGATCTCCTTGGGATCGACCTCTATATGCACGATCTTCGCCTTGGGGCCGAAGGCCTCCCGAGAGGTGACCGTCCGGTTTGAAAACCTGCAGCCGATGGCGATGATCAGATCGGTCCGGTTGACCGCGTAGTTGGCCGTCTTCGAACCATAAAGGCCCGTCATGCCGAGCGACACGGGGTGTTTGTCGGGCAAGGCGCTCTTTGCCATCAGGCTCCTCACGACCGGAATCCTCGTCATATCCACGAATCTCGCGAGCTCACCCGAGGCACCCGATGCGATGATACCCCCGCCTATCAGGACCAGGGGCCTCTCGGACCCCTTGATGAGCTTGGCGATATCGGACAATTTATCGCGCTGCCCCTCGAACGCTGGAGCACTCACGGGGACTTTCTCGGGGATCTCCTCGGTCAGTTTGTCCGTCATAACCTCCTTGGGGAGATCGATATAGACCGGTCCCGGCCTCCCCTCGGTCGTGAGCCTGAACGCCTCGTTGAAGACTTTAAACACCTCGTTGGGAGAATTTATCTGAACATCCCTCTTGCACGTGTGCAGCGCTATATCCACCATGTCGGCCTCCTGGAAGGCCTCGTGTCCGATCAGCTTGAACGAAACTTGACCGGCCATGGCGATCATTGGCGAGGAGTCCATCCACGCGGTAAGCATACCGGTGACCAGGTTGGCGGCGCCGGGGCCGGAAGTGACTATGCAGACGCCAGGCCTCCCCGACGCCCTCGAGAAGCCGTCAGCGGCGTGGGCGGCCCCCTGCTCATGCCTCATGAGGATGTTCTGGATATACGCCTTGTGGTCGAACAGCGCATCGAAGACAGGGACGATGCCCCCACCCGGATACCCGAAGGTATGCGTGACGCCATGCTTTATGAGTGTCTTTACAATCGCATGTCCTCCGTCCATACGGACCGCCTTTCTTCATATGAAAGTTCAGGATCGCATCACCCTTCCGTGTCGTTTATGATCTGCGGCGTCAATAAACTGACAAGAAATTGCTTTTCGGGTAGAATGGACTAATTTGGGACGCGTCTCAACTTGTAATAAATACCGATGATGCTCTCTTCACTTCATGCCCCACCACCTCTTGTTAACTCCTTGTCTGTTATATGTTGAGACGCGTCCCCAATTACTTTTCTAATACCAAACGATCGCCTTCACCGGACATGAACCCGGCAGGATTCACGGTACGGTGCGAGGCTTGGTTTGTCCGTCCTCTATTTTATTCTTCATCTCATGGTCATTCTGCCGAGGGGGTGATGGCCCGATGTCCTGAATTTCCGTCACGATGAATTTTCGATAATACTGGCCCATGTGGCCAGTAAATCCGACTCCGTCGGGTGACAGGAATCCCTTGAACCGGCAACGCCGTCTCACGGAGAAGAGGTCCTGCTGTTTGAATGATTTCTTTTTTGTGCAATGTTCGACAACTCCAACCTGAAAGTCTACCCACCAGTTTTCATTTGTGCTGTCCGGCTTAAAACCAGAATCTTCAAATGCCCACTTGTACGTCCCGCTGGTTGTGACGGGTGTGTAACCGAAATCATGTAGAGAAAAGGGCTGGTTCGTGGTGCTTTGAAGTGCATGATAGTGTTGAAGTCCGTCGTCAAAACCTGTCTGCTGAGGTCCGCCAGCCGCACCAACCGTCACCGTGCCAGGGGTGCTTTCTAGGCCGTGAAGGTATCCGCGGAAGAAGCAGTCGATATACTGACACTGGGCATCTTCCATCGTGAAAGATTTCTCGCTTCCGGCGAGTGCCCGTGGCAGAAGCGCCGATCTTACCGTCGGTATATAGCGCTCGGTTAAGAATTTCTGAAGAAACTGTTTGTCGCCGCCGGCAACAGCGGAATAAGCCGGAAGCATTACCACGATGCAGAATGTAATGAGTGTCTGCATTCTTTGGGCCATTGATTAACAGGTAAATTTGCCCTGATATTATGAATACGGTATGATTTTCTGCCTACCGGCAGGCAAGTCGGGCAGTATTGCCCAATGCAACCATAAGGACATTATCCTCCGACACTTTTTATGATGCCCACTTTAATTGCAGTTTCTTCCGGTTTAGCGCACATTCCCGGAGATACAGATTGATGAGATTCTGATAGGGCATGCCCAGTTCGCCGGCCAGGGCTTTGAAGTAGGCTACGGTTGCCTTGTCCAGCCGCATTGTAATCGGCTGTTTCAATGCCCTGATGTAGGGGTTCCGCTCCCCTTTCATTTTTCCAAAATCATAGTGTTTTCTCATGGGATCACCTCCAGTTCCAGTAGTCCACCTCTTCCTTTTTGTTCGCCTTGCGCGCGGAAATAATGCGGATAACCGTGCTATGATGCAGATTTATTCATACTGTTGAGTCTGTCTTTCCGCCGAACGACCCTCATCTGGCGCGGGTATTCCCGTTGCCAGTATGAGTTGGTTGGCTGTTCTTTTTCAGGTATTTATCAACAAACTCGCGAGGGCTTAAGACTTCAATGCCAGCGTAGCCAGATGTCTTGCGTAGCGCCTTATCCCCGCTGGAAATGACCTTTGTGCTGCTGGCCAGTGCACAGGCGAGAAACTTGTCGTCGTCCGGATCGCTGCATATTTGTTCTGCCAACGCTGGCGCACTGACGACTTCTCCTTTGAACGCGAGGAGCTCCAGAATTGGCTCAATGTCAACCGTCGGGAACTCGTTAGCGAGTTCCTGCCCGACACGTTCATACTCAGTGAGAATCTCCGGCGATAAGACCAGCGTCAATCTGCCGTGACGCCAAGCGTCCAGAATCTCGAAGGGCGGACCAGAGAAGAACACGCCGGACACAAAGACGTTAGTGTCCAAAATAACTCTCATTTTCTGCTTCTCACCTTCGAGACAGCCCTCACAATGTTGGACCGTTTCATGCCGCTTACCCGCGCCTGTTGCCGGCACCTGCGGATAAGGCTGTCAAATCCTTCCATGGATGGAGGGGTAATGGTCTTCAAAATCACGACATCGCCTTCTCCAACCACAACAAACCGAACACCCGGCATCAGTTTGAGTCTTCCCCGGACATCTTCCGGAATTACGACCTGCCCCTTCGATGACATGCGTGTTGTTGCAAAAGTTTCCATAGCCGTTCCTTTCCTGTTTCCTGTGTCTTACTGGTAAGACTATACCACTGGCGAAACCGGCGGGCAACATGTTTCTTTGGAACTGTTTTACAAAAAAATAACAGCGCAAAACCCCTGATTTTATTGGCTTTTCTGTGCCCAACGCCAGTGCTGCGGATCTGCGAGCTTGTAAGCCGTATCCTCCGGCACTTGGTTGGGCATCTTTATTTCTGATTTTGTGTGGGGGTTTTTCCGAGCGGTGTATGTGGAAGCACAAGGTCAGGATGTAGCAATCTTAGATCTTGTTCCCGCGACAGCCGATATTTGAGCAAATCGAATTCCATGCTTATTTTTTCTTGCTCGCGCTGCGAAGCAAAGCTTCGCTCCTGGTTGGCCGCATTCTGCTCCAGTATCCGCTTGTGTTCGTCAATCCGCATAAGGCTGATCGCCTTCTTCGTCTCGAGATCAGCCTCTGCTTGGATAAGATCTCCTTTGCTTTTTAATATTCGAAGGTCGACGTTGTGTTTGGTAAGCCGCTTCTTTATCTTGACGATGCTGAAATAACGGAAAACGGCGAAAGTAATCCACGGGTATAACCTTTTCACGCGCCGGGCATGACATGGCAACGGGAGCTTGTCTCACTTTATATTGGGGTGTAAGACAAATTTAAAATAGACACAAAATGGTTTCCTGCTATAGTATAAATGTATGAAAACGCATGAGGAGATTGATCAACGGAGCTTGGCCTTGGCCCGCGCGGTTGTGGTCGAGATTGACCGGGATCCGGAACGGCGGGGGCTGCAGAAGGCGAGGGAGACATGCGCGCGTTGGTTTCGCGATACCCCGGCGCCCGCCTTGGCTGAATGGCTGGTTATCCTGAACCAGGAATGGGACCAGGTGCGCGCGGTTTTGCTGAATGAACGCGAAGAGGGGCGGCGTCTGCGGCAAAGCAGTCCGTTTTGCGGCATTCTCTCCCCAAGAACGCGATGGGATATCTACCGGCGTTTTATCCATGAATCGAAAACAGCTTGAACATGTTTTACGAGCTGGCGGCAGTCTCACGAGCAGCCGCGATCTGGTGGTCATTGGGAGCCAGGCCATTCTGGGATCATTCCCGAATGCGCCCTCGGATATGCTGACATCCATGGAGGCGGATGTCTATCCCATGGATGCTCCCGAAAAGGCGGATATGATTGATGGATGCATTGGCGAGCTTTCGCCCTTCCATGAAACCTTTGGGTATTACGCCCATGGAATAGGACCAGAAACTGCCGTGTTACCTGCAAAATGGAAAGCACGATTAGTACGCATGGAAGCCGGCGAGACGTTCGGATGGTGCTTGGCCCCCGTGGATCTGGCCGTCAGTAAGATTATAGCCGGGCGCGAGAAGGATATCGGTTTCGTCCGCAACATGCTGCGTTCCGGCTTTATTACGGAGGCCGTCATTCAATCCGTGGTTGGCGAATTGAAGCCGAGCGACAACAAAACGGTCTTGGCACGGTTGCCGCTTTGTCGCTGAATCGGATTGGAATCCGGATATTTTTTGTGTTTTTCTTCTTGTGACCAAGCAAAGAAAACTCAGGCGCGCTCCATAGCAACCACGGGGTTCCACGCCGGCGCAGCCCGTTTCAATCCGTATCCAGCCGTTTCATCCAAGGATCATATGGGGATGATGAACGTCAATCCTCCGATTTATTTTGGTATCGCGGGATGGTCCTATCCGGATTGGAACGGAATTCTCTATCCAGCAGGTTTACGCGAGCAACTGCCGTTCGTCGCACGTTACGTGGACTTGATGGAAATCAACAGCACGTTCTATCGGCCGCCCAAGGCGCGCCATGCCCAAGCCTGGTTGAAGCAGACTGCGTTCAAGTCGGATTTCCGCTTCACCGCCAAACTGCACCAGGACATCACGCACGGCGGCAAGCTGGAACCGGAAATGGCGCGTGCCTTCCGCGAGGGATTCCAACCCATGACCGAAGCCGGCAAGCTCCTGCATCTGCTGGCGCAATTCAAGTTTGATTTCAATGACACCCCGGAACACCGTGCGCACCTGGGCCGGATCAGGGAAGCGTTCGGCGACATGACTAACCTGACCCTCGAACTGCGCCATAATTCGTGGCAGGCCCCGGCGGCCCTTGCGTTTTTAGAGGGTTTGAAAATTACGGTGGCCAACCTTGATTACCCATTAGCCCGTAACAGTTTTAATTTAACCGCGTGCCGGATCGGCGCTGACCGTTACCTGCGCCTGCATGGGCGCAATGCCGCCGCCTGGTTCGATAAAAGCACCGGCCGCGATGAGACCTACAACTATTATTACGCGCGCGCGGAACTCGAAAGCATTCGCCAACGGGCCGAAACCCTGCGGCGCGACAGTCGCAGTCTGACCGTCGTGGCCAACAACCATTTTCAGGCCAAGGAAGTTGCCAACATCCTGCAGCTTAAGGCCATGATGACCGGCCGGAAAGTTCCGGTGCCGCCGGGCTTGCTTGCTAAATATCCCGAACTGAATGACATTGCCGCGCCGCCATCGGCATGATATAAAAGGGCAAACAATGAAATGCGGAGAAGAAGCCGAAATATTGCCCGTGAAACACGAAAGGACGCGAACCTGATTAATCCATCACCTCAAAAAACTTTTGACATAATCAGCATCCGAATTTCATTTTCCAAATCCTTCCCTATTCGCGTCCTTTCGCGTGTTTCGCGGGCAAAATATTTTTTCTTTGCGTTTTTTTTGCAGTAGCAAAAATTTTTATCTGAGGTTTTATGTTCGAAATCAGCGTCAAAACCCATTTTTCAGGCGCCCATTTCCTGGCGGACTATCCCGGTGTATGCGCCAACCTGCACGGCCATAATTGGGAAGTCGAAGTGTTTCTGCGCGGTCGTAAAGTCGATTCCGTGGGTATGCTGGTGGATTTCAGGCAGGCCAAGACGGTCATTCATGAAACCGTTGATTCGTTGGATCACAAGGAATTGAATCGGCTGGCCATGTTCGCGCACCAGAATCCGTCGTCGGAAAATCTGGCCCGTTATCTCTTTCGTGCCCTGTCAAAGCGGCTGAACAGCCGGCGCGTCAAAGTCCATCGCGTCTGGGTCAGCGAATCCCCCGGCACGTCCGCGACTTATTGGGAAAAAGCCTGATCTGTTGAAGAAGGCGATAGGTATCCGCCCGCGCCCAAAGCAAACGCCGAACGCCCAACATCGAACTCCAAACGTCGAATGCAAGATGTTGAACATAAGCAATCCTGATGACATTAATACCACAAAAGGAAGACGCACTCGCGTCCCTGCAGATCTGTGAGACGTTTGTTTCCATCCAGGGTGAATCCACCTTTGCCGGCTGGCCCTGTTTTTTTATCCGGTTGACCGGCTGTAACCTGCGGTGCTCCTACTGCGACACGACCTATGCCTTTACCGGGGGTGAACCGAAGACCATACCTCAACTTGTGGATGAGTTTCGCGTCAGCGGATTAACGCTTGT
>VSJD01000031.1 GCA_008636095.1 Kiritimatiellota bacterium
GGAAGTCACCGGGGGGGAACCACTGCTTCAGCCCGGTACACCGGCTTTGCTGAAAGCCTTGCACGCTGCGCGCCCGGGCGCCGTTGTGCTGGTGGAAACCAACGGCAGTCAGGACATTTCGGTTGTTCCGCCGGGAGTCGTTGCCATCATGGATATAAAATGTCCGGCCAGCGGCGCCGCTTTTGATTGGCAAAACCTGGAACGCCTGCGGCCGCAGGATGAGGTTAAATTCGTGATCAGCGAGCGCGCCGATTTCGATTGGGCCGTCCGGATTGTCAACGAGCACGCCATCGCGTCCAAATGCCATGCCGTGCTGTTCAGTCCGGTATTAGGCCGTGTGGAACCCGCCACGCTTGCGGAATGGTTGATGGCATCGCGTGTCCCGGCGCGGCTCAATCTGCAACTGCACAAGCTGGCCGGGTTGCGGTGACGGCGGACCCTCCTACGCCAAGGCGCTACAGAGAGCAGGCGACGGACGGCAGACGACGGAGGGCAGATTGCAAAGGTTGCGGGCAACTTGGATTAATGACCCAAGTTCATCAATATTTTCCATAGGTTCGTGCGGTGTCCACCATGGCCCGGATGTTTTCATCGGGCGTATCGCGGCCGCATTGGTCACCGGTGGATAAAATAAATCCGCCTCCTTTACCAGCGTCATCAATCGCCTTGCGCGCGGCCGCCCGCACTGTTTCCACGGAACCTTTAAGCATCACTTCCGTGGTATGCAGATTGCCCTTCAACACCAGCTTGTGCCCATAGCGCTGTTTCAATTCCTTCAGGATGCAGTCTCCCATGGTCGGTATTTCCAACGGATCAATTACCGTCAATTTTGTCTCGGTTGCCGCCATCCTAACCAATTCCCTTTCCGGGCCGCAGGAATGCACATGCGTCGGGATTCCAAGATCATAGGCCATTTCCGTCGCCTTCTTCAACACCGGCAACGCCAATTCCCGAAACATCTCCGGCGTCTGCCATATGAGCGACCCCGAACCCCCGCAAAACAGGAAGTCAGGTTTTTCATCCAACCCGGCAATCCGGTTTATAACAGTTTCAACCCGCCCCAACATCTGCTCCCGGCGTTCATAAAATGGACAGGGATCATCATAATACGCGTACACTTCGTCCGGTCCGTATAACAGACACGTGCTACCGCCGCTGGGCATGCCAAGAATGCCCTGATCGCCCATTTCTTTCTTAATCAGCTTCCATAATTCCATCCCTGTCGGCCATTGTTTTATTCCGGTAATTGTTTCCGATGTGTCCGGAAAAGCTGGCAACCCAATCTTTTCGGGCAACACCCCGTATGCGCATGGATTGTCCGCGGTATGCACTTCAACATATTTGTTCCATTCATTTGTCTCCCGGCAATATGTCTGGGTCACAAAACTGCCGTCCTGGTTTCGACGTACAATCCGCCGCTCCCATTCCGGCTGATCGCCAAATAGATCGCCCCACGAGTACAATTCGATCCCGCCGTCAATATCGAAATGTTTCAAAGCATCAATGTGCGCTTTCCATAACGGCGGATCCTGATAAACGTAGATATCCCAGAACGGTTTGCCGGTTAACCGGCACGGAACCATATTTGAAATATCAGGACAACAGGGAACACAATCCGGCAATTCATGGTGCAAAACTGCCAACAATCTTTCTCGTGACGTCATTGTTTTGTATCCTTTTAACGTAATAACTCACAACGGTCGTTTCAGAACTCCATGAACATAACGCTTGGCGTCCCGGACTGCTTCGGGCAGGGAATAGCCCCGGGCCAGGAGCGCCGTGAGTGCCGCCGAAAACATACACCCTGTGCCGTGCGTGGACACACGCAGGCGGGCTGACCTGAAGAAATAGATGTGTCCGGAATGGTAAAGCACATCGGTCACCGTTTGGCCCGGCAGATGCCCCCCTTTAACGACGCAGGCCACGCGATACCGTGCGCCGATTTCCCGCGCCGCCGATTCCATATCCCGCCGGGTACCGATTGTCTGACCGTACAACGCTTCGGCTTCCGGCAAATTGGGCGTGATGACATCGGCCAGCGGCAGTAGCAGGTTACATAGTGCGCTCACGGCATCCCGCCGCAGAAGCCGGGCACCCGAGGTGGCGATCATCACGGGATCCACGACGAGCCATGGAATACGCCGGCGCTTAATCGTCATGGCCACTGCCTCGATAATAGCGGCCGAATACAGCATGCCGGTTTTGGCGGCGGCCACGCGGAAGAAAGCACAAATGGTTTCCACCTGGAGCGTTACCATGGCCGGTGTTACGGCCAGGATGCCGCGTACTTCTGACGGGTTCTGGGCGGTCAGGCAGGTAATTGCCGAGGTACCGAAAGTGCCGAGCGCGGTAAACGCTTTTAAATCCGCCTGGATGCCGGCGCCACCGCCGCTGTCGGACCCGGCAATGGTCATGACCACTGGGAGCTTTTTTGAATGGTTGTTCATCGTCCACCAACACAGGTCTTGCCCGCAACCCAAGTATATTCTCTCGCGGCAGTGGCACACATTCGGTTCGAAAAAGGTGGCGGCGATCTTGGGCCGTCTGCGGGTTTGCCGTGCTTACATGGAATTAAGTCCAATGCATCGCACGGCGCACCCACATCCAGCCCAAGCTTGCCTTGCTTTTTCGAATCCCGCAAGCGGGAAACCGAATTCGACACACGGTGACATCGGGCTTCGCACCGCGCTACGCCCGATATATCGCCGAAGCTAAAATCAGCAATCGGCAATCAAAAATCGGAAATTAAGAGACTGGCGATAGCCTGTCTCGGGGCGTTACTCATTATCGTCTCCCAAGTCATCCGTGCGGTTCTCCAGGGGCTGGAACATCCGCCACAGGGCCGCCACACCGGCATAGCCAAACGTGGTCAGGCATCCGAAAAGAAACATTTTCAGCAACTCGCTTGGAGGTCCGAGGCCGCTTAAGCCTTCACTGCCGGCCTGAGCCTCAGGTCCATAATACAGGAGCACCAGCGCGATGGCAATGGAGGGCACCGGCACTACGACCGCCAGAACGAATTTCATATAAGCGGGAATAGGCGCCCATTGAATCAGGCGCACCAATCCGGCCGTGGCGACCGTGCCAACGATAAAGGAAGTTCCAAATTTGACCAGATGGATATTCATGGGGCGAATGCCGAACTACTCCGCAACCTAATAAATTCCAAGGAATAGTCAAATTCTAACGCGGGCAATGTTCCGGTTTCTTTTCTTGTTTTTTATCGTGGTTCTAAGTCATAAACTACCAAAAGACAGCGTGGGTTCCAAAGCAAATCTTGAATACTGTCCGTCACAATGGTACATCTGGAGGCACAGGAAAGGAGTCGGATATGAATTTGCAGACGTTGTTTGCCGAACGGATTGGCGGGGCCGCGTTCGGCCTCTCCAATGAGATTTACAAGTTTGAAAAAATCAAGCGTGCCAAGGCGGCGGCGGCCCAAGCGCACAGGAACGTGGAACTGCTGGATTTCGGCGTCGGCGAGCCGGACCAGATGGCGCCCGCGGCCATCCGTCGTGCGCTGAAGAAAGCCGTGGATGATCCGGCCAACCGCGGCTATGCGGACAACGGCCTGCGTGACTTCAAGGTGGCGGCGGCCAGTTACATGGCGGAATTCTTTGGCGTTACGGACCTGAACCCGGACACGGAAATCGTCCACAGCATCGGCTCAAAGCCGGCCCTGGCCATGTTGCCGCTATGTTTCATCAACCCCGGCGACGTGGCGCTGGCGACCGTGCCGGGCTATCCGGTCCTGGCCACGCATACGAAATACCTGGGCGGCCGGGTGGTCAAGGTGCCTTTGCTTAAGAAGAATGGGTTTTATCCGGACCTCGCTGCGATTGATGCCGACACCGCGCGGCGCGCGAAATTGTTTTATGTTAATTACCCGAATAATCCCACCGGCGCGGCGCCGTCGGAGGAGTTTTTCGATTCCCTGATTGCGTTTGCCCAACTCCACAACATCCTGATCGTACAGGATGCCGCCTATGCCACGCTGGTCTATGGCCGCAAGCCGCTTTCGATCCTCGGCCGGCCGGGCGGCAAGGACGTGGCCGTGGAATTGCATTCCATGAGCAAGAGTTATAACATGACCGGCTGGCGGCTGGGGTTCGTGGCGGGGTCGGCGCGGGTTGTCCAGGCCTATGCCGAGGTCAAGGACAACATAGATTCGGGTCAGTTCAAGGCCATTCAGCTGGCGGCCTGCGCGGGGATTGCCGACCGGAAGCTGGCGGATCGGATCAACCGGCATTACCAGCGCCGCCTGCGCAAGCTGGTGAAGTGCCTGCGCTCCATCGGCTTCGCGGCACGGATGCCGGGCGGCACGTTCTACCTGTATGTGCCTGCTCCGTGCGGTGCGGGCACGACTGCTTTTGCCACGGCGGAAGAGGCATCCCAGTTCCTGATCCGGGAGCACTTGATCTCCACCGTGCCGTGGGATGATGCCGGCGCGTTCCTTCGGTTTTCAGCCACCTTTGAATCGACCGGTGCAAAGGATGATGACCGTGTCGTGGCCGAGCTGGGTGCGCGTTTGGCGAAGGCGCAGTTGCGGTTCTGAGAAAGAGAACATCGAACATCCAACAACGAACCACGCGAAACGCGTGGCAAGCATCGAACTTCGAATAATAATTATGAAAGCCATGATGTTAACGGGCCTGCGGGCCATGGAAATGCGCGAGGTGCCTGATCCGGTGATGACGGCGCCTAACGATGTGTTCTTGAAGCTGGCCGTGGTCGGCGTGTGCGGTTCGGACATTCATTATTATACGACGGGCAAAATCGGGAGCCAGGTCGTTCAGTATCCGTTCATGGTTGGCCATGAATGCGCCGCTGTAGTGGAACGGGTAGGGGCGGCCGTGACGCGGGTCAAGCCGGGTGACCGGGTGGCCGTGGAACCAGCCATGGCGTGCGGACAATGCGACCAGTGCCGGAGCGGCCGGCCGCATACCTGCCGCCGATTGAAGTTTTTGGGGTGCCCCGGCCAGGCCGAGGGGTGTCTGGCCGAGTTCCTCGTGATGCCGCAGGAGTGTTGTTTCCCTATCGAGGAGGGTATGACTTTTGAACAGGCAGCGCTCTCGGAGCCGTTGGCCATCGGATTTTATGCGGTGCGCCGTGCTCTGCCCATGAAAGGTGCCCGCGTTGCCATCCTGGGCGCCGGGCCGATTGGCCTGAGCGTGTTGGTGTGCGCGCGGACTATGGGAGCGCACGCGATCTATGTGTCGGATAAAATTGACGCGCGCCTCGCGGTGGCGAAGGCCGCCGGTGCCACGTGGGTTGGCAACCCGGACCAGGTTAATATCGTCAAAGCCGTCAGCGCCCACGAGCCGTTGCTCCTGGACGCCGTCTTCGAATGTTGTGGGGAACAGTCGGCGGTGGACGAAGGGATTGAGCTGGTCCAGCCGGGGGGCAAGCTCATGCTGGTGGGCATTCCGGGGGCGGACCGGGTGTCTTTCGTGATTGACCGCGCGCGTCGCAAGGAGCTGGATATCCGGAATGTGCGCCGGCAGTGTGAATGCCTCCATCCGACCCTGGCGCTGATGGCGCCGGGACTGTTGAAGGCCGACTTCATGATTACCCACCGATTCCGGTTTGATCAGGCCAAGGAAGCTTTCGATCTGGTAGCCGCGTACCGGGATGGGGTGGTAAAGGCGATGGTCACGTTCTGAAAATGAAGTTCTTTGTTCTTCGTTCTTAGTTCTTTGTTTTATGCCGGCAAACGAAGCTCGATCACAAGTCATAGTGCACTGGCTATAGCCTGAGTATTGAGTAAACCAAGAACCAAGAACGACGAACGAATCCTTATTCCCATTGACTATATCTTCCCCGGGTTCCCATGCCGCCAGACAAAGAAAATCATACGCCCCGAATCGTCAACCGCAAGGCGCGCCGGGATTATACCGTGCTGGAGCGGTTTGAGACCGGCATTGTGTTGCTGGGGACCGAGGTGAAATCCATTCGCGAGGGGCACGCGGATTTAACGGGCGGCTATGCCGTTGTGGAAGGCGACGCCATCGTGCTCCGCGATATACACATTAAACCCTTTGAATTCGGCCACCAGTTCAATCACGAACCGCGCCGGCCGCGGCGTTTGCTCCTGCACAAGCATGAAATCAAGCGGCTGGTTGGCAAGGTCACGCTCAAAGGCTGTACACTGATTCCCTTGACCGTGTATTTTAACCGGCGCGGCAAAATCAAGGTCGAGCTCGGCCTCTGCCTGGGCAAGCATACCATTGACAAACGCGAAACAATGAAACGCAAGACGGCCGACCGTGAAGCCGAACGCGCCATGGCCATGCGACGGAAATCATAGAGTTTCCGCAAGGGGCGCCCCCATGACTGGTTATCGCTTGCCTTAATTTTGCATCGCATTAGTTTGCCGCAACTGCGAGGCGCGAAGGGTGCCGCTGTATAAGCATACTGCAAGCCCTTTGCAACGAAGCAGATGCGGTAAAATCATGCGACCGTCTTCTCTGGCGAACATTCGCATTACTGCATTTTGTCTTCATAACCCATTGGGTTTCCGCCTGGGCGGATCCGCATTGGCGGAAAAACAAAAAATGGCGCAAAAAATAATTTGCACACCGTCTTTATTGAAAAAAATCACTGTACCGCTGATGTTCGTGCAAAATTAAGGTCTTATGAACTGTGGTTTCCCAAGAATGCTCGCATCATATCGGGGTTCGGCCAAGAAGCGTGCGGTACGCTGACGCAGATTCATGCGGACTTCAGGCCGGCAAAGGCCTTGATCAGCGCGTCGCTCAATTCGTTGACGGTATTCCAGCGTTGATTGGGATCCAGAGCCAGCGCCTTTGCGAGGACGGAGCGAATGGGTTCAGGTATTTCGGGCGAGACCACCGGACAGTAGGGCGCCAGATCACTGGCGCGGGTGCCATCGGCAGTCGGCATGTGCCCGGTCAGCAATTCATGCAAGGTGACGGCCAATGAAAAAATATCCGCCCGTTGATCCAGCGTATCCCCCCGAATTTCTTCCGGACTCACATACATCGGCGTGCCGCTAGACAGCTTGTTTTTACGTGTCGGATGCGAAAGGCAGGCCAAACCAAAATCAATGACCTTCAGCACACCATCCCGGGTCAGCATCAGATTGTCTGGTTTGATGTCGCGATGGAACACATTCCGGCGATGGGCGTAGCCGATGGCATCGGCACAAATGCTGGTTACCTGCATGACCGTGGTCAGCGGTAGTTTGCCCTGGTCCTCGAGAATGTCGCGGAACGTGCATCCGTCGATATATTCCATGACCATGTAAAACCCACCATCATATTCCTGGAGATTATGCAAACGCACGATGTGTTTGTGCGAAAGTTGCATGGCGATGCGCGCTTCATTTCGAAGCGCGGTGATGGCTTCCCCATTCCGAACGAATTGGGGCAAGAGCACTTTAATCGCCACGGGCATGTCCAGCAAGGTGTCGTGGGCTTCATAGACAACGCCGCTGCCGCCTTCCTGAATCAGCCGCACAATGGTATATCGCCGGTCGATCTTGTGCGTGAGTGCCAGCGGATCGGCGGGCGACGGAACGGCGGCGGCCGGGTGAACAACAACAACCGGTCGTAGTTTTTTTATGTGAACAGGATGGGGCCGACTCGCCGGCGCCGCCGCCGCTTGTTTCGTGACCAGGTTCATTATGGGGGCGGTATGCGCCAGTGTTTTCAGCTGATGCTGATGGCGCATGATTTCGTCATAGTGTTGGAGACCGTCCTGTATCATCTGGATTAGATCGGAGGATTTGAACGGCTTTGCCAGATATTTCCAGATACCCCCCTTGTTAATGGCTTCGATAACGCTTTCCTTGCCGGCGCGAGCCGTGAAAAGAATGGAGACGATATTGGGGTTGCTTTTCCGGGCGAGGGACAGCACGACATTGCCGTCGAATTCGGGCATTTCCATGTCGCATAACAGCAGGGCAATGTGTTCCTTGAATAAAATATGGATGGCTTCACTGGGCGAACAGGTGGAAATAATATCCGCCGGCACCGTGGCGGAAATCAGTTTGGCCACCGCCGCTACCAGGTCCGGTTCGTCATCCACAACGAGAATTTTATAGCGTTCCATCAGCCACCCCGCATTTATTTGTCTGTGACTCCTTAAACGCGGCCAATCAATAATTGAATGTGGCCGGAAAAACAATAAGATGCCATCAACAAACTGAAAACGTTTCTTTTATCGACGCGGCGCTATTGAAATCGCTTTCCGGGTAGCATGGATACCGGCCTATCGAAACCGACCTGATGAAGATTTTTCATAACGGGAATGTGTCAAAAGGTGGCCGGGATGTCAAGTTTGAAGGATCAAACAATATGGATTTCCGGTTTGATCTTCTGCCGGTGTTGCTATATGCTCAGCGAAACGGATCCATGGTGTTATTGCACCCCAGAAAGGGGAAGTGGGAATGATCGGTGCCTTGGGCGCGACTACGTTCGTTCTTTACTCTGCAGTGGCTGTGCTGTTGGTTTGGAAATACCGTGGGACGAGGGATGCTGGTTTTCTCTGGCTTGGTCTGCCGCTGGTGCTGTTGCCTCTTGTGGCTCTGCCACTCGCCCTCTGGCTTCAGGCGGGCGTAGACCGGTTAGCGCTTGGACAGCAGGTCAGCACCTTTCCTTTCACCCTTGTCGAGCAGGGCCGTCTCACGATGGGCGGTCTTCTCACTCTGCTGAACTTGATGGAGCACGTGGTCTGGGGCATTCTCTCCCTGGTTGCCGTACTGGCCTTAAACGGCAGTAGGAAAGCCCCAGACGGAGAGAACATGCCCTAAGTCGGCGCAGTTGGATTTGGCGCCGGCGGTTGTTGGGCGTCATGTTGAGGTCACCGTTGTATGCGCGCGGCACACTGGATAAAACGCTATTCGTTCGGTGGATGACCATGATCAGGAAAGCAAGGCAAAATGACTAAGAAGAAGCTGGCCGTGATGATAGAGTGGCTTCGGCCTGCAGGCTTCGTGCTCGTCTTTTATTTCGCCAATTATTTCAGCAATGATGCAATATCACGGTTCCATATTCTGGGACCATTCCTGGTTATGCTCATGTCAGGTACGGTGGCCTTTGAATCTCTGATATTAGGAGAAGTGGCCTCCGAGAAAATTGGCTATAAACCCAATCGCGCCTATCAAATTCAATCTGGTCTGGCCAATGCGGCCACAGCCATCACGGCCTTGCTTGTTTATACGCTGCATTGGGGGCGATATGCGGATGCCACGATTGTCATGGCGATGTTGTTGTTTTTTATTTTTTCGGCTGTAAATCATGTCGCCACGGCCATTATGGAGCGGAACATGAAACCTGTCAATTTGCTGCGTCCAGTCATGGCGTTGCTATTGATTGGCTTCCTGCTGCCCCCCATGATCAAAGCGCTAACTCAGTAAAACTTCGCACAGCATGTATGCGAACAGAACCCCAATCGGGTCGCGGGGAGTGATTGGATCCCCGCTGCCACACTACTGATCATGTACCCCATAAGTATTATTTCCGTCGGCATGGTTGCCACTTCTGGCTCCCATCGCGTCCGGCCGATATCTTGCACCCCCGGCCAGGCGATCGTTCGTTTACGCCGTCATAAACCACGGGCTACGGTACAACTGTGGCGCATACGTTGCGCGGCTATCAATTTCCCGCCAATTCGGGCTGGCAGATTCCGCTTTCGCTTGTCCTGATGAAGGTGTAGATTTTCCAAAACGATGACATTCATCACGGCGTCCCGGCACAGACAGGAAACCTTGTCGAACATAGAAGACCACAAACAAAAGAAAGGATAACCCGATGGAGAAAATTGCAAGAATTGCATTCATGCTTATGTGTCTGCTTGTGGTGTTCGCAATAGGGTGCGCGACCATACACTCTGCCGCAGGCAATGGAAATCTTGCCGCCGTAAAGCAATATTTACAAGACGGCGCAGACGTGAACGCAAGGGCCAAGGACGGCTGGACGCCGCTGATGTTTGCTGCGAGAGATGGACATCTGGATGTGGTCAAGTACCTTGTGGATAA
>VSJD01000034.1 GCA_008636095.1 Kiritimatiellota bacterium
GGGTGCGGACGTGAACGCGAAGGACAAGAAAGGCTGGACGCCGCTGATGTGGGCTACGGACAAGGATCATCTGGATGTGGTTGAATTTCTTGTAGCAAAGGGTGCGGACATGAACGCAAGGGATAAGGACGGCAACACGCCGCTGACGTGGGCTCGGGATATTTGTAATTGGAATATGGTCAAATTCCTCGAGCTGCACGGGGGAAAGCAATAAACTTCCGCGGCGGCATAGCCGCCCGTCGTGATCATCAATCGCATCGTTGATCCTGACGCGAACGTGGAAGCCACATGCCGTCATGGTTGCCGCATCCGGCGCCGACGGCGCGACGCCTTCCATTTCGCGTAATGGAGGATTTTGCTCTGTCAAAACCGAATTCAATCCTTGGCCCATTTCCCACGCTTAATGGCATGACTGCCAAAGGAATGACGCAACGCATCCACCGCCTGATCAATTTTCTTGTTCCGGCCATCCTGCCCCCGGCCAGATGATTCCACGAACAGCTCCGGCTGTACCGGCACGGCCTGATCCGGTGCCACGAGATTGCTCACGCCGAACCCCACCAGCCGGATGGCCCGTTTCACGCGCTCGCGCTCAAACAAGGCCAGCGCACAGGCAATCAATTCGCGATCGCTATTGAGCGCCGCTGGAAATGACGTTTGCCGGGTAATGGTTGAAAAATCACCAAACCGCAGTTTGATCTGGGCGGTTCTGGCCAGTTTGCCGGATTTACGTAAGCGTCCGCCAACTTCCTCCGCCAACTCCAGCAGGCGTTGACGTACCCGCTCAAGATCAGATTCATCATGAGCAAACGTGTGTTCATTGGAAATGCTCTTCTCTTCCCAATGGGTTATGACCGGACGGCTGTCACGCCCCCGGACCAGATCAGCTATATCCACAGCGCCTGCTTTGCCGAACAAGCGCTCCAATGCCCCGAGATCCAGTACCTGCAATTGACCAATCACCCGGATGCCTTCCTTTGCCAAGCGGGCCCCGGTGACTTTCCCAATTCCCCACATTTTGGTTGCCGGGAACGGAGCCAGGAAAGCCATGATCTCGGGCTCAGTTACAGGGACCACCGTCAATCCATCCGGTTTGTTCATGTCGCTGGCCATCTTGGCGAGGAACTTGTTTGGGGCAATCCCCACTGAGGCCGTCAACCCCGTCCGTGTCTTGATGCGCCCCTTCAATTCCCTGGCGATTGTCACCGCATCCCCCCATGTCCGCAGGGCCCCGCTGACATCGAGGAAAGCCTCATCCAGCGAGAGCGGTTCGATCAGCGGCGTAAACTCCTCCAAAATGGTCATAATCTGCGCGGAAATTTCAGCATAGCGTTCCATGCGGGGGGACACAAATACTGCCTGCGGACATAGTTTCCCGGCGGTACGCGACGGCATGGCGGAATGAATGCCATAACGGCGGGCCTCATAGGAACATGTGGAAACCACCCCGCGCTGATCCGGCGGAGAACCGACAACCAGTGGAAGCCCCCGCCACTCCGGATGGTCCAGTACCTCAATGGCCGCATAGAATGCGTCCATATCCACATGTAGAATTGTTAAAAGGGGGACATTCACTTCACGATTACCGTAAACACATTCGTCCTGATCGGTTGATCTTTCTCCCATGGCCGGACATATTTCATGGATATTTCCACCTGCCCCTCACCAATTGCCTCAAATGTCCACACTTCATGGCCACCCGTGCCCATGAGCTTGCTATCCGGGGGTATAAAGGCGTTGGTTACCAGGATGATTTGATCATCCAGTGTCTTTGATAACTGCCAGCTATAGCCGGTAGTGGGATTGGATTCCATCCTTATGGTAAATATCTGGCCGGCTTTAACCTTAATTGGCTCACTCGGATTTAAATATTCCTCAGTTTTTTCAGACATATTTGTGGTTCCCTGCGAATTTACCGTGGCCATGGCTAAGATCAGTAATCCAATTAAATACGGCTTCATTTCGCCCTCTATATATAGCTGCCATTGTGGGTTAACAGTGCTATTATACTGGCCAATGTCATTAATACAAGGCCATGAAAGCTGAAACATTCACCATCCATGGTCATCACGGCCCCCGCCAGTGTCCCTGACAATTTCAGATACCGACTGCTACTTTTATGCTTCCACTTCAAGCCCCCCAAGCGCCTTGGTATTCGAGCGACTGGACAAGCAGGGATACGCCAGGCTGGAAACTGGGCGATATTCAAGAAACCCTTGAATTCATTGGGTGCGAATGCGTTTTGCCGTGGTGGGTATTGGGGCTAAAGAGTGGAGCGGGAGAGGTAGTCGAATTCGCGACAGGCGAACGACCCCGCTCTTAGTGGGACTGGGAAGCTATCTTGCGTTCCAAATAACGGCGGGCGCCGCTGCGTTTGTGGCCAACATTCAAGCCCAACTTGCGCGGAGTACGGCGCATTCCACCGTCCGGCTTTTGAACAAAGCCTTTGCCCGCTTCTTACCCGTCGGTGGCGCGAATCCGTTTACCTCCTTTGTAGGCCGCCGGTCGAACGATGAAGGCGCGACAGTTCACCGCAAACCATTCACGCCCGAGGAATTGAAAGTTCTGCTGGATACCGCGCGCGAAGATGCCTTCATGTATCCGTTGATAATGGCCGCCGCGTGTACCGGTATGCGCCGAGGGGACGTGTGTGCCCTGCGATGGTCCGCCGTGGATCTGAAAGCCGGCATGCTGGCCGTCAAGACAAGCAAGACTGAAGCAGAAGTCGAAATCCCGATATTCGGGCCGTTGATGAATGTCCTGAAAGAGTGCAAAGGCAACCGTAGTGAATATGTTTTTCCACAAGCCGCACGTATGCTGCAAGAGAACCCGAACGGGTTGACGTTGCGCTTCAAGAAGATCGTGACAAAGGCATTAAACGTCGGGGAACCCGTCGCCCTGCCGGCCACGATCCCCGCCGCTGAAATTGAAGCCGAAGGCGTGGCCGCCATAACCGCGAAAATCCCCGCCGGCGAGCGCCGGACCCGCATGTTAGCAGTTTTCCGCCGCTACTGTGCCGGAGAATCTATCCGACAAATTGCGAAAGCGGGATACTGCAAGGCAACCGTATCCGCCGACCTGCATGCCATTCAAGATATGCTTGGTAAATTGTTTGTTATCGGCGCGCATGATCCTGGCATGAAAGCCGATATTGCACGTATCACGCGGGTGACGCGGGAACATGGACAAAGGGCCGCCAGTGTCCGTGATTGGCATGCCCTGCGGTCAACCTTTGTCACCTTAGCCCTGGCCGCCGGAGTTCCCGTTGAACTTGTCCGCCGTGTGACAGGCCATGCAACGGTTGAAACCGTGCTGAAGCACTACTTCCGTCCGGACCGCGAACAATTCAAGCGAGCCCTGGCCGGTGCGATGCCAGGCATTCTGACAGGGGGCAAACAGGCAAGACTAAAGCCGGCCGATGAACTGGCCGCCCTGGCCGGAAAATTTGCGGCCGGATCGGCGACGGAAGAGGACAAGACCCGGCTTCGGCAACTGGCCGCGGCGGTGTGACAGCGCAGTGCTCGGCGCCTGTCTTGTTAAAAGAATGGGGTTGATTTATTAACATTAATCAGGGTACCTGGGCGTAGATTGCCCATCTGCAAAGATTGCTCAGTCCGAAAGACCGCAAAAAGCAACATGATAACTGTGTTGCATAATGTAGGGACTTGTCAATAACTCTCTACATATTTGCACAAAGGAAAACATCAAATCGTAATCAGGCCGTGACACCGTCTTCTCCGGCCTGCCCTGCCGTAGCTCCCCGAGCGAAGCAGGTGCTTGTCCTGCGTAGCCCTTGGGCAAAGCAGGGTCTGGCATCCGTCGCCTGCCCCGCCGTAGCGGCTTCGCGTAGGGGGGGTCCGTCGTCTGGTTTACTACTGGCTTTTCCGGACCCGCCCGGTTATATTCAAAACCGTTTTGAATGTGACGAGATCCCAATTCTGAGAGGTGAGCTATATGACCAGCAGAAGGAACAAGACAGAGATCCAAGGGTCAAGCGGCAACATCGTTCTATACCGCACCAAGGATGGCCGGACTGCCGTGGATGTGCGCCTGGAGAAGGAAACAGTCTGGATGACCCAGAAGGACATGGCCGCCTTGTTCTCCGCGGAACGTTCTGTCATCACCAAGCACATTCGCAACATTTTTAAGACCAAAGAGTTGGGCAAGCCTTCAGTATGTGCAAAATTTGCACATACTGCCGCGGACGGCAAAACTTACCAGACGACTTTCTACAACCTGGACATGGTTATCTCCGTTGGCTATCGGGTCAACTCCCGTCAGGGAACCGAGTTCCGTATCTGGGCCACAGGCATTTTAAAGGACTATATCGTTAAGGGCTACACTCTCAATGAGAAGCGGTTGCAAGCCCAAGTTGCCCGTCTATCGGAACTACAGGCTGCAGTTGACGTGATGGGCCGGATCATCGGTAAGAAGGCAATCTCGGGGAGCGAGGCCGAAGGGCTCCTGCGGGTCATCGCTGACTACTCCTTTGCCCTGCGTTTGCTTGACCAGTACGACCATCAGCAACTGCGTCTGCACGGTACTACTGAAGTCGGGCGCTTTATCCTGACCTGTGAGGCGGCATGCTCCGCTATCGCGCGCATGGCGGAAACCATGGGGCTGGCAGCCGTCGGACTCTTTGGCTGCGAGAAGGATAAGGGACTCGAAAGCGCGGTCGGAGCCATTTACCAGACTTTCGGTGGGCGTGATCTCTACCCCAGTATCGAGGAGAAGGCCGCCCATTTGCTCTACTTCGTAGTCAAGAACCACGCCTTCGTGGATGGGAACAAGCGTATCGGTGCGTTTCTTTTCATCTGGTTTCTCGACGCCAATGCGTTGCTTTATCGCAAGGACGGCACCAAACGCCTGGCCGACAATGCGCTGGTTGCCCTGACTCTACTTATTGCCGAGAGCAAGCCGGCGGAGAAAGACACGATCTGCAAGGTGATCGTGAATCTTATCAACCGGGAAAACCTCTGATGGATAGGACGGCCAACCAGAAGGTCCAGTTTGCGTTGTGCCCGCAGCGGTTAAAATGAAACTGACCATTATCCGTTTATAGTGACGTTATCCTGCGTGAACGCGATCTGCGGGATAGATTAAACACAGGCGGAAGCGCTAAACAGAATTATGTCAACCAATCAGATCTGCAGAGATAAATGAATAATGTGCCTGCAATTTATTTGCGACGAAAAGAGGCCCTTCGCCTTTATGGACTCTCAAACAAACTGCTTGCATCCTGGCAAAAAAAGCGCCTGGTGCCTTATGTCAAAGTCGGGCGCCGGACGACACTTTTCAAGACTGCGGATATTGAAAATTTCCTGAAAAAATACACTGTCAAGACGTTATGACGGGCATCTTAGTAAGGGCGACCTTCCCGCCGGACGTTCTTTAAATTGCCGGCAACCGACGCGGTGGGCAAATACGAATTATTTTGATTGTCTTTCGGCCGGCGAAGGCTCTATTATTTCAATCAGTCGGCGTGTGTCGCCAACAACAAAGCGGAGGTGACAAACTCAAATATCTGACAAAATAATTTTGCGTTAACGCACAGATTGCTTCAATCGAAAACCACGAATTTTCAGTCAAAGAAGCGAGACGTACGCGCGCGGACTCTTTTAAGGGCGCGGCTTCATGTCTTTACGTTTCTTTGACAGGTGCTTCGTGGTACCTCGATTGAGGCGTGAGCTTGGAGTCCGCGCCTTTTCGTTTTAGGACGGGCGCCGGTATAGGGACGCGCCATTGCTATGAAAGAAGAGATTTACCAGTCGATCAAAGTGCTATTGCAAAATGATAATACGGTTCCAGACGAACAACGGCAACTTATTCTCAAAAGCTGTCGCCAGATGGTCTCCATGGACAAACTACGCCTGGGCACGGTCAAACAGGTGGCCGAACTGCTGGGATGCCATGTAAAAACTGTTCAGCGTTATGCCAAAAAGGGATGCTTTCATCCCATCAAACATTCCCGGAGGCGAGTTCGTTATAATATGGCAGAAATTGAGGTGTTCGTAACAAAAGGGGCAGATATGTGTGGTGATAATGATTTTTTGCCATCGTAAATTGTTAATTACAAAGGATCATGTTTTCGAAACCATAGAAGATCAATCTCACCTTCCAGCCAAGCGGAGGATTAAACGATGAATGTATTTTTTACAGCCGATCTGCATTTCGGCCACGGCCAGAACAAAAAGGGATATGGTGGGATAATACATCACGCTCATCGTCCGTTTCCTGACACGGACAGCATGGATAGCACGATCATTGCCAATTGGAATAACATGGTAGGGCACGGCGATCATGTCTGGATACTGGGGGACTTCGCATGGAAGAATCATGTGCAATATATACACCGCTTGAAAGGCAAGAAGTTCCTGGTGAAAGGCTCTCACGATATGATGAACACGAATGCGTTGAGGCTTTTTGCGGAAGTTCATATTGGCATGGCTCAGAGGAGCTTTGACGGGAAGATGTTCACGCTGACACATTGTGCGATGCGGGTATGGGAGCGTTCGCACTATGGCTCCATCAATCTTTACGGGCATTCACACGGCAGGCTGACAGAGACGGACGAGAGGTTGCAGATGGACGTAGGGGTGGATGTGTGGGACTACAAGCCGGTCCCGCTTGAGCTGATACTGATGATAATGAAGACGCGAAAGCACTCTGAGAATCAAAGAACAGCATCGGAATTAGAGGCGGACGTGGCGGCGTTGGCGCGAAGGAATGCGGACTATAGAGCGACGTTTGAAACCGCTTGAAACCTTTTCAACTGGCTTTACCGGACGTGCCCTGATACATTTAAATCCGCTGGAAATGTGCAAGCGGGGGGATCTCCGGCGCATCTTGCTTTGGTGTGACAGGAATATGAACCCATGAAGACACTTGAGCTCATACAAGACCGCCGCATGCAGGTTCCCATGTCGGTGTCGTGGTATCTCTCGGATATTGGTCGCGCCCAAGGATTGCAGGAGCTTTTTACGCGGCAATCCCCGCAGAAGCTCAAGGTCCTCAAGGAACATGCCATCACCCAGAGCGCCATATCCTCGAACCGCATCGAAGGCGTCGAGATCGACCAGGCACGAATCGGCACGGTGGTGTTTGGCCACCCGGCGCTGAGAGACCGTGACGAGGAGGAGGTCGCGGGTTATCGCAACGCCCTCGACCTTATTCACACGCAGGGCGCCGCGTTGTCGGTGTCCGAAGAAACGATCCTGCAACTGCACAAACTGTCGCGCGGGAATGTATGGGACGCGGGCCGGTATAAAGACAAGCCGGTTGACATCATCGAGAAACTGCCTGGAGGCGGCGAGTGCGTCCGATTCCGAAGTGTCTCGCCCGCGGAGGCGCCAGATTTCACGCGCAGGTTGGTCTCGCTCTGGCGGGACCAGAGCCGCGATCACGACATATCCCCTTTGATCGTCATGGCCGCCTTCAACCTCGACTTCCTTTGTATTCACCCCTTCCGTGACGGTAATGGCCGCGTCTCCAGACTTCTGCTTCTCCTAACCGCTTACCACATCGGCATCGAGGTCGGGCGCTACATCAGTCTCGAGCGCATTATTGAGGACAACAAGGCGCGATACTACGAGACGCTTCAGGAGAGTTCCCAAGGCTGGCATGAGGGCAAGCACGATCCTTGGCCCTACGTCGGATATTTGTTGTTCATCATCAAGAAAGCCTACGATGAATTTGAACAACGTGCAGGAGAGCTCGGCGCGGCCAAAGGCGAGAAAACGGCCGCGATTCTCAGAGCCATTGAGCAGTTTCCCGGTCCATTTGCGATAAGCGATATTCAGAACGCATGTCCGGGCGTAAGCGTGGATATGATTAGGCGCATTCTAAAAGATCTTAAGGCCGCTGGTCGCACGGAATGTCTGGGCATGGGGCGTAGTGCTCGCTGGAAAAAGAAGTAGGTAATATCTAATTATATGGGTAATAAAGTAGGTAATACGGGCTGAGTGTAGTACCCTCAAGTCGCCTGCGTGCCGTCTGCCTCCGTCCCATATCCAAGCAGCGTAACCTTATGATTCAAAGATTTCTGCGCAACCATACCAACTGATGCGGTCGCCCGGGTAAAGCCCGCGTTATGGAGAACCTTAATTTTGCATCGCATTAATTAGTTTGCCGCATCCCGCTTGGAACGGGGTAGGGATGCAGCTTGCGCGCGTTATGGAAAATCAACGATGGCGGTGGCATTAACATTTTCTGAACTCTGCCAGGCCTGCGGCAAATCACAGGTCTACGTGAGGAATTTGCTGACCAGCCTTGGCCTGCCTGTCCTGCGTAGCCTTGGCGAAGAAGGATCCGTGCCGGCCAAGGACAGCCGGTATTCTTCCGCCTATGCGCGGTTCATCCAGACAATCATCGCCCTGCGGACATTCAGCGTGCCGCTGGGTGAAATTGCCGATCTGTTTACCAAGGAGCAAATTGTACTGCGTCTCTTAAAGGTTGATGCGCTTGGCGCTTCATCCACCTGGTATCTGGATCAGTGCGCTGACAAGGGGCATAAGGAGCGGCGGTTACTGCTTACCGGCTATGATGTGGGCTTCCCCATCGACAGCAAAGTCATCCAACCCAATCTGGATTTTGGAGTTCGAAAAAAAGAGTTGTTCTCCGGCAAGGAAATGGGCGAGGATGTCCGGCGTGCCCTGGACAGCTATTTACGACTACTGGCGAAAATCACGGCCCGCGTAGATCAGGAACGGCCGGTATTGAACCAAGCCCTTCTATGGGCAAAAGAAACACTCGGGTAGAGCTTCTGGAATTTACTGATAAAAAATAAAGCATACTGCTCCAGCAGCAGTTTGGAGATTACTAATGGGAAAAGTAAGCCTGGTTAAGACACATCGCGGGATTAAGGAGGGCCTGAGTGACGCACTTGACCTGATTGGGGGATTGGGTTGCTATGTAACGCATGGCGACCGGGTCATGCTCAAGCCCAATTTGAATGGAATAGAAGGCTGCACTAACCGGCAGTTAGTCGAATCGCTGATCCAGCTGTTGTCCGATTTCAGTGTCAGGAAGGTTTTCATTGCCGAGTCAACGTTCGGGGATAAGAATGCGACTAACATGTTCTTTCATAAGACCGGCTATTCCGAGTTGGCGCGAAAATACGGTATCGAGTTATTCAACCTGAACGAGTCCGAAGCCGTTGAAGTCAAGGTGGCAAAACCGCTCTTGCTTGAGAAACTGCGGATTGCGAAAGAAGTCTACGAGGCGGATAGGATAATCAATCTGCCCAACATGAAGGTTCATTATGCAACAGGCATAACGCTGGCTATGAAGAACCTGAAAGGCCTTTTGGTTGGTAATGAGAAGAGGCATTTTCACGAGGTTGGGCTGGACAAGGCGATTGTCGATCTTAACAATACGATACGCCCCCACCTAAACGTCGTTGATGCCATCTCGTGTATGGAAAGGATGGGCCCCCGTGGCGGGGACATCATTAATTTGGACCTTATTATGGCTGGCGAGGATGCCGCAGAGGTCGATTGCATTGGTTGCGCTGTGATGGGATATGCCATCGACGAGGTGAGGCATCTCAAATATTTTATCGAAGCCAACGGCATCGATATCGGCAAGATTAATGTGGTCGGCGAAAGGATCGAGGACGTAAGGCATCCATTTAAGAAAGTGACGATGGGCAGTATTGTCCCGGGAAAGTTCAAAATCCGCGACAAGAATGCCTGCAGTTCCTGTATGAACGCCTTTCTGCTGTCCTGTAGTCTTCTTGATGGCGAACCGGCGCGTTTTGCGGATGTTTATATGGGCTCAATTTTAGATGAGAGTGAAACTTCCGGCGGCATGAGTATCGCTTTCGGAAATTGCTGCCCGGATGACCGGGCTTTTGACATCCGCATTAGGGGATGTCCACCGTTTCCATTTGCTCTTAAAGAGAGCCTGAAAAGGGATGCGGATCAAGGACCGATCCTGGATTTTGCATCGCGTTAGTTTGGCGCAGATGCAAGGCGCGAGCGGCGCCGCTGTATAAGTATACTGCAAACCGCTCGCAACGCGGCAGATGCGCCAAAATCACGCGACCGCCTTCTCTGGCGAACATCAGCATTTCCGCGTTTCGTTTGCATAACCAGTTGGGTTATAATATATAGTGGCGCAAATAATGTTTTGTACACCGTTTGGATTGAAAAAATCACTGTAATGCTGATGTTCGTGCAAAATTCGGGGAATTACATCCCAAGGTCATCATAATCGTTACAGTGTTAACCGGAACATTCGGCGGAAGGAGATAAATGCGTGCGATCTTCATTCTGACGTTCGTCGCTAACGTGGTGGTGACGCTTATCTCACTTGCCGTGTTGCCGCCTCGTGTTGCCATCCATTTTGGCGCCGACGGGATGGCAAACGGCTGGGCACCCAATTATGTCAACGCCCTCCTTATGACAGGCACCTATGTGCTTTTGTTTTGTTCCCTTTATTTTGGCCATCGCCTCGCCCGTGTGTTTCCGCTCAAGTGGACCAATCTTCCGAACAAGGAATACTGGCTGAGCCCGGCGAATAAGGCTCGGACTATGGAGAAGATACAGGCTCTTATATTGCAGTTTGGTGTGGTGGTGTTCATCTTTCTCCTCATCGTGGGACTGCTCACGATTCAGGCGAATCTTACAAAGCCCGTTAGATTGAATCTTCGTGTGTTTTTCCCGGCAATGGGAGCAATCCTGGTATACATTATTTGGTGGACAATTATGTATTACCGAGCGTTCCGGATACCCGGGCAGAGCAATAACGCGAACCATCAAATGCACGATACGGCGTACCGCCGCCCATGATTTTTGCCGTTTGCCTTGAAGGAACTTTCTGAAATGAATATGGAGTCCCTGGTTCACCCCTTGCGAAGACGAGCAACTTAAGGCATGCGTTTGATATGAGTAATATATTGCGCATTATGAATATAAAATGCTTCTATGCGCATATAATTGCGCTTTGTAGTTGACAAATAATCAAGCATGGGGCAGAATGCGGCCATGAACTTCGAAGCCATGAGCGACAAGGCGGTGCTGGGGGAACTTGGCCGGCGTGTGCAGGGCCTGCGTCTCAATGCGAATATGGCGCAAGCCGACGTTGCGCGCAAAGCGGGTATTTCACGACGGGCCTTGCAGAATCTTGAGGGCGGGCGGGGCTGCACAATGGCGTTGTTGATCCGGGTGCTGCGCGTCGTAGGCAAACTGAGCCAGTTTGAGGCGTTTCTTCCGGAGCCGGGACCAAGCCCGCTACAGTTGGCCAAGCTCCAAGGACACGAGCGGCAACGCGCCTCGGGACGGCGGCAGCGCGCTACAGAGGAACATTGACCCATGGCCATACGCATCCGCAAAGTCAAGGTGGCCACCGTCCTGCTTTGGGGCCAGGAGGTTGGCGCGGTCATGTGGGACGATTTACGTGGTGTGGCACGCTTCGAATACGATCCCGCTTTTGTCGCGCAGGGGTCAAACATTGCGCCCCTGACCATGCCCTTGCGTGGCGGAATCCATGAATTTCCGGAGTTGCGCCGGACTTCGTTCCAAGGTTTGCCCGGCTTGCTTGCCGATTCCTTGCCGGATCGCTTCGGTAACCGACTGATTGACCTTTGGCTGGAGCGGCAGGGACGTTCCAAGGAAGATTTTTCACCGGTTGAACGACTGTGCTATTTGGGAACACGCGGCATGGGCGCGTTGGAATTCAAACCGGCGACGGGGCCGCGGGCGAGCCGTGCCGTGCCCATCGAAGTGACCGAATTGACGCAGTTGGCGGAGGACATTCTCCGGCATCGCGCCGACTGGGCGGTAAACCTGAAGGGCGCAAAGGCGGACGCGCTGAACACCATCATCCGCGTAGGTACGTCGGCGGGCGGCAACCGCGCCAAGGCCGTAATTGTCTGGAATCCGCAGACCGGGGAAGTGCGGTCGGGCCAGGCTGACACGCCGGCCGGTTTCGAGCCGTGGATTTTAAAATTCGACGGTGTGAACGAAGTTGCCCTTGGCGATCCGAAAGGTTTTGGGCGGGTGGAATACGCTTATCATCGCATGGCCGTCGCCGCAGGCATCGAAATGAACGCGTGCCGGCTGTTAGAAGAAAGCGGGCGTGCGCATTTCATGACCCGGCGGTTTGACAGGGATGCGCAGGGCGGCAAGATTCACATGCAATCGTTATGTGCACTTGGCCACTACGATTTCAACGCTGCCGGCGAATACGGCTACGAGCAGGCTTTCGCCGTCATCCAAAAGCTGAACTTGGGGCATGAGGCTTTGCGGGAGATGTTCCGCCGGATGCTGTTCAACGTACTGGCGCGCAATCAGGATGACCATACCCGCAACATCGCTTTTCTAATGGATCGCGCGGGACAATGGCGTTTGGCTCCGGCTTTTGACGTAATCTGGGCCTATAACCCGGCGGGTGGCTGGACCAGCCGCCATCAGATGAGCCTGAATGGGAAGCGTGATAATTTTACGCGCGCTGATCTGCTTGCCGTTGCGGAGCAATTCGGCCTCAAACGGGCGACAGAACTCATCGCTACGGTAGGCATGGCGGTTGCGAATTGGATCAAGTTTGCCCAGGATGCCAAGGTGGATGGTGCGCTGAGCAAGACAATTGCCCTCAGCCATCGCCTGAATCTAATGGGATGATGAAATACTATGTTCGGCAAAATATTACAGTTCATGAAAAGATATCTCACCATCACGACATTATGCATTGGTCTTACCACTACACTCCTGGCCCAGGAAAAGAATACCGGCGGTCCACAGTATTTCCCGATGCCATCAACAGGCAGAACGCAACTGCCGTATTCGGAGGCAGTAAAGTTGGGTGATACGCTCTACGTGTCCGGCCAAATTGGGAATCTCCCGGGAACCCTTACCCTCGTGCCCGGCGGCATCGATCCCGAAGCGCGTCGCTCACTCGAAAATATCAAAGTGATCTTGGAGCGCCACGGCAGTTCATTGGAGCACGTTGTGAAGTGCACGGTTTTCCTGGCGGACATTAAGGAATGGCCTGCTTTCAACGCGGTCTATCGCGAGTTTTTCAAGACCAACCTTCCCGCTCGCAGTGCGCTGGCCGCAAGTGGACTGGCGTTAGGAGCACGCGTCGAAGTCGAGTGCATCGCCTTCGTGCCTCCTGCAAAATAAAAAAAGAGCCGAACCAGCGCTTGCAGTTTACGTTTTTACCGTGGCGGCAAAAATAAAACTGAAGCGGAACGTTGCCTTGAAGTAAACTTTCTGAAATGAATATTGAGATTGAACGTAACCTCGGCGAGCAACCCATCGCACGAATCATGGCTGACCATGGTCTAAAGGCGCGAGACCTTGTCGCCATCTCAACTGAGCAGATCACATACAAGATGGTATCCCGGGCGTGCAAAGGCAGAAGGTTGACACATAACGTCCAATACAAGCTTCGTGATGCGTTGAATAAATCTACGGGCAAAGAGTATTCCTTGGAGGGACTGTTTACCTACGGCCATTATCCAGTCGAACAATGAATCTGCGATTCACACCTCCAGTTGAGCGTGGACCAGGCGTTGTGGCCTGGCTCCTCAAGCGAAGTTATGCGAAATTAGTCGCAACCGACCCGCACAACTGGGAGGCCGAAATCGAGAAATGGGAACAAACAGACCGTAGTGTATTCGAGAATCCTGGCACCGTGGGCATATGAAATGAAACTCACAAGCCGGATACACGCGACGGTTCATAACCACGCATAATCCGCCCCATTGGAATAATGACAATGCAAAAAGGCAAATATTGAAACATAAATATAAAATACAGGAATACCAGTATGAATGAAATGACCAACAATGCAAATGAACTGAGCATGCTTTCTAAGCATGAAATCGATGAACTGGAGAAAAAGGTTCAATTCTACAAGACCCGACAGGGAACAAGACTTGCATTCCATGAGTACGGAGATTTAAAGGGTCACCCCATTTTCTTCTATCACGGTACAGGCTCGCATATACATGGCATGCTCCTGCATAAGCCCGGTCTTAGATCCGGCTTTAGAATTATTGCACCGGATCGCCCTGGGGTCGCCCAATCGGATTTCCGTGCCGGGTGGACCATCCTTGAATACGCACGCGACATGGCCGATCTGGCTGACCATCTCGAAATTACTTCCTTTGGAGCCATTGGCGTTTCCGGTGGTGGGCCCACCCTGATGGCCAGTGCTTTTGCCATCCCTGAGCGCCTTCATTGCGTGGTGGATTTGGCCTGTGCCATGCCGGTTTATGGCGACCCGGAAATAGTCAAACATCTTGGCACAATGGACCGTTTCTATGCCAAACTCGGCACTCGTTTGCCACTCGCTTTATTTAAAATACCATTTTCTTTGCTTGGAATAATGCAGAGGATAATGAAAAGCCCAAAATCGTTCGCAAAAATGTTTGATTCCAGCTTGTGCCCCGCCGACAAAGAAATATTCAAGCTACCCGATATGCAATACCTGATTATGCGCGATTTTCAGGAACTCTTTCGGCATGGATCCAAAGGCCCCGCCTATGATGCCCAGACAGTTTATAAGCAATGGGGATTCAATCTTTCAGACATAGACATACACATTGAAGTTTTTCAAGGAACAGCGGATATCTTTATACCTCCTAAATTCAGCGAATATTTAGCAAATACCGCAAAAGATGTCCGGCTTAACTCTATTGAAGGCCAAGGACATTTCTATCACCTCGCCTACGGCTATCAAATGCTAAAAAAGGTGCAAGATCTTTTCTATGCAGATAAAGGCCATCGCGTGCAATGCGAACTATAAAATAAATTCCAACACTGCGCCCCACCTTTACAACTTGCCCGTGGCGGGCAAGTTGATGGTGAGCGCAGTCGTTAAAAGACCGGCAACCGGCGCGGTGGGCAAATACGAATTATTTTGATTGTCTTTTGGCGGGGGAAGGCTCTATGATCTCAATCAGTCAGCATGGTGCTGGCCAATACACAATGAGGTGAGAAACTCAAATATCTGACAATATAATTTTGCGTTAACGCAGTAATCGTTTCAGTCGAAAACCGCGAATTTTCAATTCCAGAAACGACACTGATCAGGAACGCGCCTATAGGGGCGCGGCTCCTTGTCTTGTGTTTCTGGGAGGGGCTTCGCGGTCCCGCGACTGAGGCACGAGCTTGGAGTCCGCGCCTTTTCGTTTTTAGGGCGGGCTCCGGTATGGGGGCCGCCGGTGATAAAGCGAATCAATCTGATCCTGATAGTCTCTCTTCTGCCATGTCTTCTTGCCTTCGCCGGGCCTGAATGGCAGGTTTATTTCTCACCCAAAGGTGGGGCCGCAGACGCCATAGCGGTCGAATTGGGCAAGGCGACC
>VSJD01000274.1 GCA_008636095.1 Kiritimatiellota bacterium
GCCCTTACCCGATGTTCACATCCTCTTCCGGAAAACGGACCAGTTGCCGGGTATCCTTCAAGCCCACAACCAGCACCATGGTGAGCGGTCCAACCCGGCCGATAAACATGCCCAAAATAATGAGCAGTTTGCCCATAACTGTCAACCCCGGCATAATACCGGTTGACAAACCCACTGTACCAAAAGCGGAAATAGTTTCAAACAACAAGGCTTCCGAGGTAAACTGCCCCGCCAGCAAGGCGCTTTCTTCGCTAACCAGCAACAGGCCGTAGAGTCCGCCGACCACGACGATCCCCAGCAGAAACACGGACAGTGCCTCTTCCACCACGCGGACCGAAATCGTCCGGCTCTTGAAGATCGTTGCCCGTTGCCCGCGGATTATAGCCAGCATCGTGTACAGGAGCACCATGGCCGTTGTGGTTTTGATACCACCGGCGGCGGATCCTGGGGATCCGCCGATAAACATCAACAGCATGGTGCCAAAGCGGGTGGCCGCATGCGTCTGCGCCATGTCCACAACTTTGAACCCCGCCGTGCGGGGCGTAATGGACTGGAACAGCGCGCAATTCAGTTTGTCGGCTACGCGCAGGGGCGCCAGGGTCTTATCCCATTCCAGCAGGGCAAATCCCAGCCAGCCGGCCATAATCAGGACCACGGTAGTCAAGACTACGATCTTCGTGTGCAACGACAGGCGTCCGCGGGTAAGTCGGTTCTCCCGCCAGAATTTAAAGACCGAAAACTCGTTGATCACCAGAAATCCCAGCCCACCCATGACAATCAGCGCACCCATGGTCAATATAAAAAGCTTATCGTCGCGAACCGCTATGAGGCTGTCGGGGAACAGCGAAAAACCGGCATTGCAGAAGGCACTAATGGCATGAAAGATTCCTTGGTAAAAGGCGCGCCCAGCCGTGACTCCATGTCCCAGAATCAGCCTGATCATGAGTACCAGCGCACCCACACCTTCCGCGACAAACGCGAACACAATCGTCCGGTAAAGCAACCGCTTGAGCTGGTTGGCCTCCTCCCCGCCCAACGAGGCATTCAGGGTCAATTCACTCTGAATACTCAGGCGCCGACCCAGCAGGACCAGGCAAACCGTTGCCAACGTCATAAACCCCAACCCCCCCAACTGAACCAAACCAAGCAAGACAAGCTGTCCAAACAAGGAAAAATAACTGCCTGGACTTACAACCGTGTGCCCGGTGACACACATGGCACTGGTGGCCATGAACAGCGCCGTCAGGGGGTCTGTCCACTGGCCCAACCGGCTGGCCAGCGGTACCATCAGCAGGATCGTGCCCAGGAGAATCGGCACCGCCACGGCCTTGATAATAAACCATTGCGGCGATTTGGTTTTTTCTTGGTTATTGATGCCCATGTCCTATACTATCTTCCCTTGAAACCCGACAGTCAAGCGCAAGTGAACACCATGGCCCACATCCGCATCGTGCTCTGCCGTCCGATCTACGGCGGCAACATTGGCTCCGTCTGCCGAGCCATGGCCAACATGGGGCTCTCCGATCTGGTGATCGCTGGCACCGGAGCTTTCGATCCGCTGGAAGCTCGCAAGATGGCCTGCTGGGCCACCGATATCCTGGAATCCTGCCGGCGGGTCGCCACCCTGGCGGAAGCGCTCGCTGACTGTGCCCTCGTGTTCGGCGCTACGGCACGGACAGGACTTTACCGCCAACACACGCGCGCACCCCGGGATTGGGCGCCATCTATCCTGGCCACCGCGCAAGACGGCCGGGTCGCCTTGCTCTTCGGACCGGAGGATGACGGCCTGAGCAACGAGGAACTGGCCCAATGCCACCACTTGATCCGTATCCCCTCCACGCCGGCATACCCCTCACTCAACCTGGCCCAGGCGGCCATGATTTGCATGTATGAGCTTTACGCGGCCAGCGGTGCGTTCGAGCCCCTGCCGGAAAAATCGCCGTTAGCCGAAAGCGGCATGAAGGAGCGCATGTTCGCCATGTGGAAACAGGTCCTCCTGGAAATCGGTTTCATGGAACCCGCCAAGTCCCAGCACATGATGCTGGGAATACGCCGTATTTTTGCGCGTGGCGCCCTGAGCGAAGATGATGTCCGTATCCTCATGGGGATTGCCCGGCAAACCAGCTGGTATGCCGATCAGAAGGGAAAAATAACGACTGCGCCCAGTGAGTAGTCATTGGGTTTGTTTTATGCGAGCATGTAAAGGCAATGCGGGCCGCCATACGCCGCCAGCGGGAGTTGGATCGCAATGGAAAACAGCCAGAACCGGAACACGTGGGATGTGATCGCTGAGCTTCTCGAGTCGGGCAAGATGCTCAAACTCGAACGCTACCTCGAATCGCTCAAACCCGCTGAAACCGCGCGCGCGGTGGCGCGGCTGGATGATGAGAAGAGAGAACAGCTCTTCCAGGCGCTGTCTCCCGGCGAGGCCGCGGCGGTGATCCTCGACCTCCCGGACTCACAGGCCGCCGATGTGATCGGGGAACTCGAACCGGAGAGCGCCGCGCACATTGTCGAGCTGATGCCGGATGACGAACGCGCCGACGTGCTGGGCGATGTTTCGAAGCACACTGCGTCCGCGATCCTGGACCGGATGTCTCCGGAAGAGGCCATCGAGGCGCGCCAGTTGATGGCTTATGCCGACAACACGGCCGGCGGTTTGATGACCAGGGACTACCTGGCATACACCGGGGACTGGACGGTGGCGAAGGTTATTGACGATCTGCGGACCCATCGCGAGCGGTATGCGGAATACAACGTTCAGTACGTATATGTCCAGAGCGTTGATGGCAGGCTCTTGGGCATCCTGCAATTGCGCGACCTTCTGCTGGCGCCGTCGGACTGCCGGATCAGCGATCTGATGATCCGTGACATCGTGGCCGTGCCGACGGAAGATTCTCTGGATAATCTCATTGCGATTTTCCGTGAACAGAACTATCTCGGACTGCCGGTGGTTGATCGCCATGGCCATCTCATGGGTGTCATTATTCGCGACAGCATTCTCAAAGCGACGGGGGAAAGGGATCAGCGCACATTCCTCAAAATGAGCGGCATCATGGGGGGCGAGGAACTGCGGAGCATGCCGTTGCGCCGGCGTATCGGCAAGCGTCTTTCATGGCTCAGCCTCAACGTGTTCTTGAATATCATAGCCGCGAGCGTGATCGCCCTGTACCAGGAGACGATTTCCTCCGCCGTCGTCCTGGCCGTTTTCCTGCCGATCATTTCCGACATGAGCGGCTGTTCGGGTAACCAGGCCGTGGCGGTGAGCATCCGGGAACTCAGCCTCGGTCTTGTCCGGCCCTTCGAACTTTGGCGCGTTTTCCTCAAAGAACTGATGCTCGGCGTCGTGAACGGGGTGATTCTCGGAGGTCTGCTCACGTTCGTGGCCGTGCTGTGGAAAGGCAATTTGTATCTGGGCTTGGTCGTGGGCGTCGCGCTCGCGCTGAACACAGCGCTGTCCACATGCCTCGGCGGGCTCGTGCCTCTCGCGCTTCGCCGCATGAAGATGGACCCGGCTCTTGCCTCGGGCCCAATCCTGACCACCGTCACCGACATGTGCGGTTTCTTCTTCGTGCTCAGTTTTGCCACCGTGATGCTTTCGCGGCTTGCCTTATAAATCACAAGTCCCTCCCAAATCCTCGCCTAAGGCGCGTCGTCTCAACACGGACCTATCAGGAACCGGCATAAACAGCGGCGGCAAGGGATTGCCGCCCTCCAATGAGACATATAGAAAGTCGAGATCTCTCAATTGGAGGGCGCGAATCCTTTCGCACCACGGCCATAAGGGTATTCCTGAACTGCCCGCGTTGCGGACCAAGCCTTAGGCGAGGATTAGGGTCCCTGCTTTCCCAGTCCCTGCTTTCCCAGTCCTTGCTTTCCCAGTCCTTGCTTTCCCAGTCCTTGCTTTCCCAGTTGCGACGTGCCGGATGGTTTGCTATCATGTGACTCAAATTCAAGGAGAGTGCATTTCTGAAGACACGTATTGGCATCTTAGGCGGCTCTTTCAATCCGGTCCATCTCGGCCACTTGATCCTGGCGCAGGACGCCCTGGAGGCATTCGATCTTGCCGCCGTGCTGTTTGTCCCCTGCGATCATCCCCCCCATAAACCTGCGGCTTCGCTGATATCCGTCGAACACCGTACGGCCATGCTGGAGGCCGCCCTGACCGGTTCACTCCCGTTCGAAGTGTGCGACCTGGAAATCAGGCGCGGCGGCACCACCTACTCCATCGACACCGTGCGCGCCCTGGCCAAGCGCTACCCGGAGGACGAGCTGGTCTTTATCATTGGATCCGACACCCTGCCGGAACTCCATCTCTGGAAAGACGCGCGTGAACTGCTCCGGCTCTGCCGGTTTGTGACCCTGGCCCGACCAGGATTCGACCTTAAGGCCATGACGGAAAAGAACTTGAATCTGGAGCCGGACTTGACCCAGGCTTTGCTGGCCAATGTTGCCATCGGCCACCAGGTGGACATATCCGCCTCGGATATTCGTCATCGCGTTGCAGAAGGCATGAGCATCCGCTACCTGGTGCCGGATGCCGTGGACATGTACATAGCGGAACACGGGCTCTATTCCCTGGGGTAACTTTATGAATCGATCAATGCTCGCATCAACGGAAATGGCCAAGATCATCGCCGATGGCCTGGCCGATAAAAAAGGCAATGACATCACGATCTATGACGTGCGCACCCATTCGACCATCACTGATTTTCACGTGCTGGCAACCGGCTTGAACCCGCCGCACCTCAAGGCCCTCTTCAACGAAACCCGCCTGCGGATGAAGGCCCACGACCTGGCCTGCTACCGCAAATCCGGAATGCCGGACAGCGGGTGGATCGTGGCCGATTATATCGACGTGGTATTACACCTGTTCAATCCTGCCGCGCGCCAATACTACGCTCTCGATGTCTTGTGGAAGGACATGCCGCGGCTGACCATCTGACACCAGCCTGCATAGAAACCTTGGCAAAGGCTGGATAACGGATGACAGACTCTCGTTAAATGCCGGCCGCCCTTTGAATGATTGATGCGCTTACGCTTTCCGAATTTCCAGTCCCACGCCGGCGCGCGGCACCAGATGCAGTCTCAGTTTTCCGTTTCCCGCCGCCAGTTCACTTCCATCCCAAAACGAATGAATGCTCCGAAACGATTGAACGCCCAATGCAGACAAATCAACTTCCCGCGTTGCTGCATCCTCTTCCCAGTTAAAGACGCCCACAAACCACCGATCGGGTTCCTCCGCCACCCAAATACTCGGATACCGGTCATGTCCGGCGAACAAATCAACCGGCACAGCCGCCCGGGATAACGGCGTAGCCTTCACGATCCGATCCAATATGCGCAATCCTTCCTCTTTCAGGGTTGTCAGATCGTCCCCCAGGAACAGATCGCCCCCCGCCAAGTACACCAGCAGGGCGTAGGTCTTGGCCTCTTCCCGATTAAACTCCCGTCCGCATAGCCATCCTACCGCAAACGGCTTCGAACGAAACTCGCGGTTTAATTGCCGATGCGTTGATAATTCCGGCGTGCGCACAATAAGAAAATCCGGATCGTTATTCCATAACCGCCCGTCCATCCAACACCGCACCGCAATTTCCGGCACATTTTGCAGGACATGACTCCAAAAATTATGGACATCGCCGCAAACGCGCGAGGCATCTGCAACCCCAATCACCGACTCGAAAGGCGCGCCGCAGGCCAGCAGATAGGCATCCTCGCCGATCGCCTGCCTGATCGTTTCAAAGGCTTGGCGGATGATTTGTCCGCGCGGCACGGTCTTGTCGTAGAACGAGGTGCATTTCAGTATCTCGGCCGTAAAATCAACCTTGAAATATTCAAAACCGGCCCGTTTCAACCGCGAGAAATTTTCATACAGCCACTCCGCGGCCTCCGGCCGCGTTACATCCAGGTAGGCCATGGGCCCATAGGAATACAGCACGGATACAATGAGACCGCGCTCATCCCGGCCGAACCAGTCTGGATGGTTCCGGTAAATATCCGTATATTCATTCACCAGCAGCGGCGCCGTCCAGATGCCCGGCGCTCCGCCATCCGCTCTCACCCGCTTGCAAAAACCTTCCAGTCCCTCCGGAAATTTCCAGTTGGCCCGCCATACGCCCCAACGCGGCTCCCAGCCTTCATCAATCACGATCTGCAATTTCTTGTCGCCCCACCTTTTCCTGGCCAGCCGGTGGTTGGCATGGATATCTTCTGCCGTTACGGCGCCGGCAAAATAATCCCACGAATTCCAGCCTGTCTTGCGCGGTTTACGGGAGCGTTTCAGCATGCGCGCCCATTCCTGCCCGAGACGGTCAAGCAGATTAATGGGATTCTCCCCCGCCAGGCACTGCAGCGTGGAAACCGTTGCCCTGTCGCCGGGGCGCAATAAACGCCGTTGATCGCTTTTAATCTCCACCCCAAAGCACCCTTCGCCATGCGGCTGATCATGCAAAGCCTTAAAACAGACATAATCCCCTTGATGCGGCGGCAAAGTTGAAAACAACAAGGCCGCGCCGGAAGCAATATTCCGCAACACATAAACCATACTGCTTTCCGGGTTATACTCCATCCGGCGGTTGGCCAGACCGACCTTCTTGACACCGGATTTGGGTCCGAAATTGAATCCATGGATATATTCGAGGTAGTCCGCGGCAACCGGCGGAAAATCCAATTCTGAAGGTGAAAAACGAATTGTGATCTCGTTCATCTGAATCGGTTCCGAGCCCACATTCTCCACTTCAAGAACGAGCCGGCCTTCGATTGTCCGCACGTAAAATCGGCATCCTGCCATCTCCGCGCAAAAAACGCCCGCCTCCGTCTTTCGCCACTTTAGACTGGTGGAATCCATGATGGCATTCCTCATGGTAAACAAGATGCGGCCGCGCGTTAGAAACGTATCCTGACAACTCAATGTTCCGGTCTCAGCCTGAAATACAAACATGATTTTATATCCTCCTGTATTCATTTCTAAAGTGTCGTGCGCTCGTCGTCCGCCCTCCGTGGTCCGTCACTTACACCCCACTCAGCCGGTCCCATACCCACGTGCCCGCCGCCATCAGCGCTCGTCCGCAGACGCTCCATACGACCGCCTGGTCTCCCGCCAGCCGTCGAATCAAATCCGGCAACGTCAGGGGCGCCACGATCAGCAGAACCAGGCAGACCCCCAGCATATTTATGATGTAAATCATGCCGAACGAAAACACCCGGCCATAATCGCGTACGTCCTGTTGGTCTTGAGCCAGGGCATAGATCGTGAACACAAAATGAAACCCCAAGGTTAACCCGATAAGCCCGAGCCAGACCAGGGCATAGGGACGCAGGTCGAAAAAAATCAGCAGGATGTAATACGCCAGGATGACGATGAAGGTGTAGAGTGGGAAAAAATAAGGGGCCAGGGCAATGAGCCAGTTGCTTTGCGATAATTTTACATGGCCACTGCTCCCGGATATCCGCAGGCCGGAAACTCGCGCCCCCAGGAGCGCGCCCCAGAGTGCGTGCGTCAACTCATGCGCCAGTACGTAAAGCCGCACCGGTACCGGCAACGCCCAGAACACGAACGCGGCCAGCACCACGCCCGCAGCAACCATCAGGAACGGCCGCGCACCACCCGTTAAGGACAATGCGGCCGAGGCGCCGATACTCGCCACCACCGTGAGCGTCAAGGCAATGCCGCAGGGAATTAATAACACGCCGATGCAAAAGCGGAGATACGAGAGCGATTTAAATTTCCACATAATTTCAAATCCGCGCTTGACTTCCCCGTGGCAATGTTTCAAATTACCGGCCATTGCAACGAGTTAAATATACACACAACCGGATTAGAGCAGGGAGTTTATACTATGCCCAATATTCACAGTGCAGTTAAGCGAATGCGCGTCTCGGAAAAAGCGCGCCAGAGGAACAAGGCCGCTAAATCCCAAATCAGTACCCTGCGCCGCCAGCTTTTCGAAGTATGTGTGGCCAACGATGTGGATAAAAGTCGCAAAGCGTTCAGCGATTACTGTTCGATCCTGGATAAGGCCGCCATCAAGGGCATTATCAAGAAAAACACCGCCATTCGCCGGAAGCGACGCGCATCGGCTAAGATCGCGGCACTGGTCCAACCGAAGGCCTGATAGCTGACTTGATAGAAGTCAGAGATCAGTTCTTGGTTCTTTGTTTTTCCGTCGTCCGGCGTCTGTCGTCCGTCCCCGCCCCGCCTCACCAGGTTTCCACCACTTTTTCGACAATCCGTTTGGCCAGGTCTTCTGATGCGGCGGGAATGGCCGCGCGCTTGGAACTGTTGAGATTACCTACAAACACAAACGTGGATTCTCCGATTACATCCGCCTCGTTCATGATCTCCCGGGTCTTGGCGCGTTTCAGCACAAACGACACCTGCAGGGTCAGCCGGTATTCGTTCGGCTTGGCCTTGTCCGTCGTCTGGTCATAGCGCAAGGGCGTCAGCGTCATGGCGTTCAACGTGGTTTCCAGAAGAACGTCGGCCTCGCCCTTGGGCACGATGCGCAGAGTGCCGTCCTTCTGAAACTCTGCGATGGTCGCGTTGGTGGTGTCAATTTCCAGCAGGGGCTCGTTGCACTTGTTGATAAAGAGTTGCACATAAATGGCTTTCACATCGGGCGGCAGGGTGCTGCCCAGTTGGTAGCCCACACACCCCGGCAGTGTCAGCAGGACGAGTACCATCCCCAGCAGCATGGCCGTACATTTGCAAATCATGGATTTTTCCCCCGTTGTTGGTTGATCTCCGCAATACGTACATGGGCCTGTTCCGCCCACTCCGAATGGGGAAATTCGTCAATCACCCGCTCATAGCAGATCCGGGCGGCAACCAGGCTGTCGCGACACTCCTGCTTATCGCTGGTGAACCGGGCGGTCTTTTCATAGAGCGCGGCCTGGCCGTACAGGCCGCCGGCCAGATCGCGCTGAAGTTCAGCCAAGTAGGTCCGCGCCTCTGCCGCCATGTCGCTGTAGGGATACCAGTCGAGGAATCCCTGTAACACCGCCACGGCATTTTCGCGTAAATCCAAGGCCACGGGATTTTCGCGGGAATACTCATAACAGCATCGCCCCTGGCCGAACAAAGCCTGCTCGGCCAAGGGACTCATGGAATAACGCTGATGGTAGGTACCGTAGGCTTCAATGGCCAGATCGTATTGCTTGGTCTTTTCATAAATCCGCGCTATGCGGAATTGCAGTTCGGCCGCCCGCTTCCACTGGGTACCGTTCCGAATCAGTTTTTCAAACAAGGGGATGGCCTCTTCCGGTGTCTTAAACTTGATAAACAGGAAATACCGGTCGCGCGTGGCCATGCCATCCGCAATGGCATACATGCGGTCCATTACTTCGTCGTACGGGAAAAAACCGGCGAAGGCCTCCACCAGAAACTGGTATTCCTCAAAAGCCTTGGCCGGCTTGCCGCGCTGTTCCAGCAGGCGACAGTAAGTCAATTGCGCCACAGGCGCCTGCGGAGATTCCGGCCAGGCATTCACCAGCGCCAAGCAGGCTTTCGAGGCCCGGATGGTATGACCAGCATCCTTGAGCTCGTTGACCCAGGCCAACTGCGTTGCCGGGGTTGCCTCGACCGGCCGGTAATGCTCCCACCAACCCAAGTCGTGCCGGGCTTGCTTGGTTTCTTCCTTTTTGTCTTCCGCCGCCCAGCCCCCCCCCATCAGCGCGACAAGCAAGAGCCCGGCGAGCCCCACACGCAGGATATGATTCCACGGTTGCATGAAACGTACATTAAGACTCCTCCGCCTACGCCGTCAAGCGGAGAAATTCGTTAACTGGCCACGATACCTTGAGGGTCACGCCGCCATTTCCCTGCACTGCTTATCCGCCCGCGTTAGCTCAAGGCCTCGTAAATCGCCTCAGCAATGACCAGGTGGCCGGTCGGGTTCGGGTGGACCGGTTCGGCACAAAACGTGTCGGGCTCATAGCATTTCAACAGACGCCCGAACAGCTCGTGCGTCTTGATATGACGCGTCTTGAAGGTACGGCT
>VSJD01000273.1 GCA_008636095.1 Kiritimatiellota bacterium
GAGTCTGTCCACAATGGATAGATAGTCCGGCATTGAATCCAGGACTTGCTTGCGCCGGCTGTTGGGCGCCGTGTCGCAACTAATGTAAAACGGATCAATCAGCAGAATCCTGCATTTTGGCAGGGCCTGACGCGTCCGCTCCATGATTTCCCGATAGGCGGCTTCGTATGGCTGAGGCGCCAACTCCTTGCTTCCGGCAAACAAATGACCATGCAGATCATTAATGCCGATCTTGATTGAAAGCCAGTCGGGCCGGTTGCGCAGAACATCGTCCATCCAGCGATTACGGAGCCCCACCACATTGTCGCCGCCAATGCCCTTATTGATTATCGTGATCCGCTTGGCCGGCTCCCGAATGATCATCAAATCCGCAAACAGTTTCACGTACCCGGCACCCAACGGCCGCTGGCTGTCGCGCCGCCCGCAATCGGTAATACTGTCGCCGATGAAAACGATCTTTTGCCCGTTCCTAATCTGCGTTGCCATTTAGCTCCTCCTATTTTTTACCGCAAAACCCAACTCATACTTCTATTGATTTCTTGTCACCGCTTGCATCCATCTTTCTGACCCATGCCATTTGTCGTCCCTGCTTCGCCCAGGCTTCGCAGGGCAAACTGTCTTCTGACGCACGCCCTGCGTAGCTCCTTGAGCGTATAGCAGGGGTCTTCTCCCGTCGCCTCCGCTATCGTCGCTTGGTTGCCAATGCGGCATGGATCGCCGTCAACGTGAGCAGGACATACTCTTTGCGTTCGGCGCCCGATTGCTCAAGCTGACACCCGCATTTGCCCAACACCGACGCCAGACGGGGCGGCAGCCGATCAAGGGGCGCGTATCGAATCAGGCAACCTAAGCTTTCGGCCCCGACATCAAGATCCTGGGCGGCCAAAGCTTGCTCCGCCGTATCAAGTGCTTCGTCGCGCGGGGCCGAGAACGGCCACTCAGCCGCAATACGCTTGCGCAGAATCGCAAGCGCCTGCGCGCAGCCCGTACCAAAGTCCGATCGCGTAGAACGCCACAAGCGCACAAACTGGTGCTCATCGCCGATAATGCGCGCAATGGCCAGAGCCACTTCACCGCGCAGACTGTCATTCGCCAGACGCTGTAAAAGGGCCACGAGATCATCAAGGGCCTGCTCTGCCCGAAAAACACCCAATGCCGAGGCATACGCAACCCGGATGCCGTCGTGCTTTTCACTCTTCAACAGCTCGCGCAGCAGTGGCACGGATTCGACATCGCCCAGGTTGGCCAGAGAGCGGGCACTGCGCGAACGCAACAGGGCATACTCGGAATGCAAAGCCTGGCGCAACGCAGGGATGGCGCGTTTATCGGCAATCCGGCCCAAGGCCCAGCCGGCCGCCACGCTTAAATCAGGTTCCTGGCTTTTCAGAACTGCGATCAGGGCATTGGTCAACGGTTCCTGTGACGGCATGCGCGCCATGGCCACAATAGCCTCGTAACGCACATTAAAACTGGGGTCGGTAATCGCTTCCACCAGTTCGGCCATGCTCAAGGGGTTCTCAGCGTCACCCATGTGCCGCGTAGTGGACAGGCGATCGCCTTCATCGGCCGCAAAGCGGTAACGGATCATGGAATTGAATGCCATGATCGGATTGCCCTGAATGAACATGAACATGAATTCGCCCGGCCGGACAGAGCCGTCCTTGCGCATGCGACTATAGAGAACGGCGGCCCCGGCCATGAACAACAGACTGAAGCCGAAGAGGGGCGAAAACTGATCAACGTGTACAAAGCGCCATGTCAGCGAAATAGTACGGCACTGGTCCAGGATCCAGCCCGCGCCCAACGGCGCCACCGCGGCACATAAACCACTGAATGCATAATGCACCGAGTAATAAGCCGAATTGCGGCCGTCAGGAGGAATCGCCCCGACAAATAAATAACGGCCGGAACCGGCGTTGTAGCCCTGAACGGCGATTCCCCAATAAACATAAGCCACCATGGCGGCGGTCAGACTCCAGGCACTGGCCCGCGGCAAGAAAAAAAGAATCACTGGAAATAAAACGGTCAGTACGAGTCCGCTCAAAAGTACCGGCTTACTGCCAAAGCGGTCTCCGCTCCAGCCCCACAGGTAACTGGAGGCCAGCACCCCAAACCAGAAAACGACCCCCAGCAACAGTACCTGGTCGGCCCGCAAACCCACCTGGTCCTGCATATAGAGCGGCATGAAGGACAAGCCGAACACGGCCAAACTGAACAAACCAATACCACCCTCATAAAGTAAAAAATTGCGGTCTTTCATAACTGCCATGAAATTATTGACCCAGCCGGTGGAATCAACCTCCACCCGCACCGGCCGACCGCCGGGAATCATGGCAAAGGCGAAAACCGCAATCAGGCCGAAAGGAATACTCAGGAAAACCAGCAGACTGTATCCGTTCAGACCGTGGACGTATTTCAGAACCAGGGACGAACCCCACGCTGTGACCAGGCTGAACACACCACAGATAATGGCATTGATGGCATCCGTTTTACCACGCAGGTGGTTGGGAATCATTTCGCGTGCCCAGGGGAAAAAACTTGTCTCGCCCACCGCGCGGCACAACGAAAATGCCACTGAAACCCCGCTCACCCAGATGAATGCCGCACTCACGCCGTAGCGCACCAGGATCCAAGGCGCCGCGCCCAGCAGAACCGTGACAATCGTGCGCATGCCGAAACACCAGAGAAAGATGCGCTTGACACCCCGGCGCACAACCCAGCCAGCCACCAGCAGGGAAAGCAGCGAGAAAAACCACGGCAACGATAGAATAACACCAATCTGGGTCTTGCTAAAACCCAGCGCATTGAGAAACAGCGGCAGAATGCCGCTAAACCAAGTCAGAATGGCAAAAACAACGGTAGTGGCCTGGCCGCCGAAATACCAGGGAAAAGCCCGTATTTTCTGAACGTTGGTAAGGTCCTGCATGGACACAATTCTGCTCCAAGTCCCTTCCCCCGGAGGGGTGGGTCACCTCGTATTGGCCCCATTAACAAGGCGATCGAGAAATTAGTTTTATCCGTGTCAAGGCGTGTAATCTGTGGTAAAAGGATTGCCCTTTCAATCGAAGGCCTAACTTATGAATGAATCGCCCGTCAGTCAAACAAAAAAGGACGCGCTTACGGCACGGATGCTGGCCCTCGGCATCCGGGAGCCGGAGTTGGAGGAAAAATTCATCCTGGGTTCCGGCAAGGGTGGCCAAAAGGTGAATAAAACCTCGTCCTGCGTCTATTTGCGCCACCACCCCACGGGACTGGAGGTGAAATGCGGTCAGACCCGTTTTCGGGAACAAAACCGGTTTCTGGCTCGGCGTGAACTATGCGACCGTCTGGAAGCGCGTCAACACGGGGTACAAAGCGCTCGGCGGCAAGCAATTGAAAAAATCCGCCGCCAGAAGCGCCGCCGCTCCCGGCGTCAGAAGGAACGTATGCTGGGTGAAAAGCGCCTCCAGGGCCTAAAAAAGACGCGTCGCCGCGAACCGGGATTGGAAGACTGAAGACGGACGACTGACGACGGAAAAACATTGCACCCGAGAAACCGAGAACCTGAAACGAAGAACTCTTGTTATTCCCGGCCCTTTGCGTTAAATATCAACCTTTCTTTCCCGCGCCCGTAGTTCAACTGGACAGAGCATCTGACTTCGGATCAGAGGGTTGCAGGTTCGAGTCCTGCCGGGCGCGCCAAGAGAAAAACTTGCCGGAGCGAACACGCTGCGTGCGCAGGCACCGGAACAAACTTGTCCGCTATTCGCGGGACTTGACCTTTGGTCGAATTGGGTCATCTTCTACTGGGGCGGAGGAGTTATTCGTCTGCTTAAATAGAAACATGGGCTCATGGGTGATATTATTTTCAACATTCTTTGGTGGGCACTGGCCATCTGGACCGGCATGGTGCCGAACGGTTACGCGCCGTATTTTATGTTGGGCTTTAACGCCGGCGATTTAATGGCAACGCTTTATTTCGGCATCGGACAAGGTTACCTGAAGGAGGAAGGCGATTTCGATCTCGGCGCGTTTCTCCTGTCCACGCTGGGATTTATCTTCCTGGGCGGCTTCTACATCAGCGGGCTTTCCTTCAAGCCGGGTAGTGACCCTTATAATAATGCCGTTTATTTTGTCTTCGCCACATTCTTGCTGACTTTTCTCTACCGTTACGCGCAATATGCCCTTGGCCGTTTTGTAAAATAACAAATACGATATGGGCGATTACCGGGCATGCTCTTTGTTTATTTAAGAATCTCTAACGTTATTCTGTGCTTGTTCCGCCACGATTTTTCAATAGCATTATTTAAACGCTGCCAGGCCTGCGGCAAATCACAGACTTAACCCAAATTCTCATTTACGGAAATGGTGCATGATGGCTGATCGCCAACCGCCCCGGGAGCCAGCAGGCGGACGGGGCCCCATCCGTCTGGCCAAGCTAATGGCCGATCGTGCCCTGTGTTCACGACGCGAGGCTGAGCGGCTGATCGCCGCCGGCAGCGTTCGCGTCGATGGCCGGGTCATCGACCAGCAAGGAACCAAGGTCGATTCCGAGGCGCGGATTGAGATCGTTGGGATCGGCGAACGCTGGCTGGCGGACAAGGTCACGGTGCTGCTGCATAAGCCGCTGGGCATCGTCAGCACCCAGCCGGAGGGCGCCCAGGTTCCGGCTTGGCGTCTGTTAACCCGTGAACGCCTGCATGGCGCCGCCGATCCGGCCGTGGTCAAGCGTATCTGCCGCGAGCCGTGGCACTTATCGGTCGCCGGCCGCCTTGATCAGGACAGTCGTGGCCTGTTGCTGTTGACCAGCGATGGCGTCCTCGCCCGACGGGTCACCGGCAGCCACGCGTGGACCAAGGTCTACCGGGTAATGGTTGACCGGCCGGTTAGCGATCGCACACTGGAGCGGTTGAACAGCCCGCGTCGTCTTGATGACAAGCCATTGCTTGCGATGAACGTGCGGCGACTGGGGGAGCGTTTGCTGCGCTTTGAATTGCGCGAGGGTCGTAAGCACCAGATTCGCAGGGTCTGTCGCGAAGAAAAAATGACGGTCAAGGATCTGCTGCGTCTATCCATCGGCCCCTTCACGCTCGGCGACCTGCCCGATGGGCGCTGGCGAGTGGTGGCTGGCTACGTTGGATAAGCCTTATTTCCCGGCAGGACCATATACCATACAGGGGTTATGGTTGCGCCGGCCCCGCATCAAAAGGCTTGAGATAATCACCCGGATTGCTTAAGCCGCCACGCGGCGGTTCAGACCAGGGAAGAATTTGAATTTCATCGGCCCCCATGGGCGTTGGTGAAAGAAAGAGAACCACCCGCAAACCATCCGTAAAATACTTGTCGCCGGTCAGATTGCTCCGGGGTGCAATCGGTGTCGCGCTTGTTCCGCCGGCGACAAAGCCAATTTGGGCCACACATTGCGCCTTGATCAAATCCTGGACCAAGGTCCAGCGGGCTCCATCCACGTCCGGATCGATTTCATGGGTGGTCAACCACAGCGTATGCGTGGTGAGCCGCACGCCAATATCACGGCTGATTTGGCCGGCCCAGACCGGCTGTCCTCCGTATTTCATCGGCATGAGCCACAGACGCAGATGATTCCGCGCATTGATGTTTTCGCGGACCTTTTGAAACGCCGCATCCTGGCGGCGCCCATAAACAAACAATGGGCTGACGGGCGAATGGCGGTAGTTTTCCCCGGAAAAAAAGGCCCCGAAAGTACGGAACGCGGTAGAAGTATTGAGCATTTCGGTTTCATCCCAGCCGACGGAGATTAACGCCGGGAAAACGACGCCCCAAGGGGCCGTGATAAAAAAATTGATCGGATCGCCGGCCGCCTTGGAAGTAGCGTCGCTCGTATGCGCGGGCCATGCCTCCAGATTGCGGCGGAAGATAGCGAGATCCGTCATATCGGTACTACCGCCCATGGTTGTGTTTGTGGAATCTACGCGCCATGCCGCGGCCAGCTGCCCGTAGTCGGTGCGCAAGCGTTCCGTCGGGACCAGGAAATTGAAGCGCTGCAACGAGCCGGTACTCAGCAAAGCGATCGAATACACTTGGCTGCCGTCATGCAGTACCGTGTAGATAAAACCGCTTTGATCGCTGCCCGGCGGAATGTAATAATCGAATGCCACTTCTTCAATACGGACTTCCTGTCGCCGCTCGACGTCCTTCGAGGTCAGGATACCGCGAAAGTGATGGGAAACCTCGGCGGACGAATAATACGCCGGATCGGTAAAGGCGGGTAACAGCCAATAAGGTCGTTTCGATCGATTGACCACCCGCAACCACAAGGGCTGGATGTGTTCCTGCTGGAGCGGTATGCCAAAATGCTCCTTGGTCTGCTCATCGCCGGGCAAGGTAATCCATACGGTCAGATCGTCATTCTGCCGGGAAAAAGCATACTGCATCCACCTGGCATCATCAACGGGCTGCGGCCTGCCCCTGGTTGCGCATCCGCCTGCCAATAAAGTTGCGCCCAACAACAGGACAAAGACCACCACGGGTCGGCGAAAGCCTTTCGCAAAGCGTTCGATGCACAATACCAGGATGGAGGTCGATTTCATATTTTTGCATGAACATTAGCGTTCATTTGATTTATTTTCAATATAAATGGCGCATACAGCAATTTTTTGCTCAGCAATTTTTTACTTGCCAGATCGGTCCAAATATAGCAATAATAATTTCCCAGTGCCTTATCTCCATCACATCACACGAGGATCCACGATGCTGACAAAGAACGCTTTTGACAACGACCGCTACCTCCATGAGCAGACCCAGGCCATCCTGGAGCGCGTACGCCGGTTTGGCAACAAGCTCTACCTTGAATTCGGCGGCAAAATGCTCTTTGACTATCACGCGGCGCGGGTCCTGCCGGGCTACGATCCGAACGTCAAGATGCGGCTTTTAAAGCAACTCAAGGACCAGGCCGACATCATCCTCTGCATCTTCGCCGGTGATATCGAACGCAGGAAAATGCGGGCCGATTTCGGCATCTCTTACGACTCCGACGCGCTGAAGCTGATTGACGATATCCGCGACTGGGGTATTGACGTCCTGGCCGTGGTGATTACCCGCTTTGACAACCAACCTACGGCCAAGTCGTTCCGGGACAAGCTGGAGCGGCGCGGCGTCAAGGTTTATTGTCACCGGGCCACTAAAGGCTATCCAACCAACGTGGACATGATTGTCAGTTCCGAAGGCTACGGCGCCAATGCTTACATCGAAACCCACAAGCCGTTAGTGGTCGTTACGGGCCCCGGACCAGGCAGCGGCAAACTGGCCACCTGCCTGAGCCAGCTTTATCACGATCATATACAAGGGCGCCAGGCCGGTTACGCCAAGTTTGAGACTTTTCCCATCTGGAACCTGCCGCTCAAGCATCCGGCCAACGTGGCCTATGAGGCGGCCACGGCCGATCTGCGAGACATTAACCTGATTGATCCCTTCCACATGGAGTCCTACCAGGCCACGTCCGTGAATTACAACCGGGACGTCGAGGCATTTCCCCTGTTGAAGGCCATCTGGGAACGGATCCTCACCCAGGATGCGATTTACAAGTCGCCCACGGACATGGGCGTCAACCGGGCGGGGTTCGGCATCGTGGATGACAATGCCGTGCAGGAGGCCGCGCGCCAGGAAATCATCCGCCGCTATTTCCGTTACGCCTGCGAATATGCCATGGGGCTGGCCAACCGCGAAACCGTGACCCGGACCGAAATGCTTATGCAAGAGGTCGGCGTGCGCCCCGAGGACCGGCGCGTGGTGGAACCGGCACGCCGGGCGGCCGCGGAAGCCCAGCAGACCGGCAAAGGCAACGCGGGCATTTACTGCGGCGCCGCCATCGAACTGCCCGACGGCGCCATCGTAACGGGCAAAAATTCACCGCTCATGCACGCCGCCTCCAGCGTGATCCTGAACGCCATCAAACAGCTGGCGGAAATCCCGGACAAAATCCATTTATTATCCGCCACCATCATGCAGGCCATCGGCGCCTTTAAACGCGACATCCTGCAACGCAAGGCCGAAAGCCTGAACCTGGAAGAAACGCTTATAGCGCTCAGCATCAGTTCCACGACCAACCCCGCGGCGCAAATGGCCATGGAAAAGCTGAAGGACCTGCGCGGGGCCGAAATTCACCTGACCCATATGCCGGCCCCGGGCGATGAAGCCGGCCTGCGGCGGCTGGGCGTCAACCTGACCAGCGATCCAGCCTTCGCCACGCGCAATTTGTTTGCGACGTAAGAACATCTCAAAACTTTTCCCGCAACGCAAAGGGTTTGCTCCGCGAAACAGCTTTATTTTAAAATTCTTGCCATCGCCGGATCATAAACCATTCGTAAATCACGTCTTTTTTGGTATCAACACAATTAACAGACGGCAGTATCGGACTAATTAAGCTGGCCTAAAAACGGCTCTTCGGTTTCAACGTCATGAAGACGGAATACGACAACCAACAGCATAAGACCGATCGGAATGCGGCCATCCGCATGTTGCAGGCACAGGACAAGGCCTTGGAAGAACTCTATCGGCGCGCCGATGCGGTGCGGCAACAGTTCATGGGCAACGAGGTGTTTATCCGCGGCATTGTCGAGTTTTCAAATGTCTGCGCCCGAAATTGCTATTACTGCGGTATCCGTGCCGCCAACGAACGCGTCAAGCGCTACACCATGAGCGCGGATGAGATTGTGGAAGTCGTACGGCATTTCCCGGCCAACCGCCAGGGCACGGTTGTCCTGCAATCGGGGGAAGCATCCGCCGCCTTCGGTGACGAAGCACTCGGCAAACTCATCCGCCGCATCAAACGCAAGACGACCGTGGCCGTGACAGTGTGTATCGGCAACCGCTCGAGGGAAGTTTATCAATACTGGCGCGATTGCGGCATGGACCGATATCTAATCCGATTTGAAACCAGCGACCCAGATCTTTACGCGCGCCTGCACCCGGATTCGTCGTTGGCAACGCGGCTGGACTGCCTAACGATTTTGCGCGATCTCGGCGTGCAGACTGGCAGCGGGTTCATGATCGGCGTTCCGGGCGAGACCGTGGAAATTCTGGCCAATAACATTCTCCTTTGCCGAAAGCTCGATCTGGACATGATCGGCATCGGCCCCTTCATCCCCCACCCCGATACACCACTGGGCAATACGCCGAACGCGTATGCCGCCGACCCCGAGATGTTTTTAAAAGCACTGGCCGTCCTGCGGCTGTTCAATCCTGACGCGCACATTCCGGCAACCACGGCATATGATGCAATTTTTCCCGGGACGGGACGGGATCTTGCGCTCCAGCGCGGCGCCAACGTGTTCATGCCCAACGCAACCCCAAACCGATACCGGAATAATTATCTGCTTTATCCCGGGAAACCCTGCGTGGATGAATCGGCCGACCAATGTGGCGCGTGTATGATTCATCGGATTCAGGCCCTTGGACGCACACTCGGCCAAGGGCCAGGCCATTCCAAAAAACGCGCAATAGAGAAGATTCCTTGAATCTACCGTCCCGCTCACCGAGGACAAGCTTGATCTCACGATCAAAACTGCCTTCAAACCCCGGGTTTGGGTTACCCGTAACTTTTCGTATTGAGCCTCGGCTGGCTCGCCACTCTTGAAAATACCCGGCAAGTACTTGTTGATGATGTGCGCATCCAAAGAGTTTGGCTATACGCTTCTGCTTAATAGTCCAAGGGATCCAGTATTTCATCCGATGTCTTCTGTTCCTTATGTTTTATCGCGTCCTTCCTGTTTTAATATAAACATACATGTGATATTTATCACATTACCTGGTTGACATTAACAGATATCGTGATAGTATTGCCTGCCGATGGGATACTTGTGCTTGATTATCATTAGCGGAAGTCTTATTAATAATGATTAACGATAATAAATCAAGAAAGGCTGGCCATGCATAACAAAAACTGCATCATGCGGTTATCCCGCTATCGAAGTGCGCTCAGCAATTTAAAACTGCTCAATTTTACACGGGTTTTCTCCGATAATCTTGCTGATGCGGCTGGAAC
>VSJD01000276.1 GCA_008636095.1 Kiritimatiellota bacterium
CACATCCACTCAAGTCCGCAAGGATTTTTCCATCTTCGGCCTGGCCGGCAACCGACGTGGCGGATATATGGTTGACGATTTAATTGTTCAATTGGACAAGATTCTAGGCAAAGACAAGGCGCACAATTTCATCGTAATCGGCACGGGCAACATGGGTCAGGCGCTCCTGAACTATTCCGGCTTTGAAAAAAACGGCATCAAAATATTGGCCGGCTTTGACGTAAAGGCATCAAAATACGCGCCCAATGCCGAGACCCCAATTTTGCCGATGGATCAGGTTGAAGAATTTATTACTCAAAACAGCGTGCAGTTCGCGATTATTTGTGTGCCGAGTCTGGCCGCTCCGCAGGTATGCGACATTCTGCTTTCGGCGGGCATTAAGGGGATTCTTAATTTTGCCCCCATCCGCCTCAAGGAACGCGCAGACTGTTTAATTGAGAACATCAACCTTGTGACCGAACTTGAGAACATAATTTACTTTGTCAACACCTTGGATAAAACGGGAAACGCCTAATATGTTGGGCCGTCATTTACAAACAAAACTGATTTTATCTTTTCTGGCAGTAATCGCCATGCTGTCGCTGGCCGTGGCCTTGCTGGGATTCCATATCATTAAACGGGACATCATTGATCGGGCCCAGACACAGGTCAGGAACGACTTAAACTTTGCGCGCGAAATTTACCAGGGCGAAGTGGATAAAGTCTGCGACCTTGTGCGCCTCAGCGCCACGCGGTATTTTCTGAGGGATGCGATAGCCGCCAATGATCTTGAGCTGATTCGGACAAGATTCCATCAAATCAGGGAAGACGAAGCATTCGATATACTGACGCTTACCGATGCCCACGGAAAAGTCATCGCCAGAGCGCGCAATCCCACCGTGCTGGGTGATAATCAGGCCCATGACGAACTGGTCAGCCATGTTTTGGCCGAGAAAAAACCGGTTAGCGGAACGGTTCTAATGGACCAGGCCGAATTGCTGAAGGAGAGCGCCGAACTTGCCGCTCAAGCCCAAATTCAATTGGTCAATACGCCCCGGGCCAAGCCGACCGAAGCGAAAGCTCAGACTTCCGGCATGCTGATCAAGGCCGCCAGCCCTATGTTTGATTACGACGGCAAGCTGATCGGCGTGCTTTATGGCGGCAATCTTCTGAATCGCCGACACACCATAGTCGACCGGGTAAAAGAAATTGTTTTTCAGCACGTCCAATACAAGGGCAAGGATATCGGCACGGCGACCATTTTTCAGGATGATATGCGAATTGCCACGAATGTATTAAAGGAAGACGGCAGTCGCGCCGTCGGAACGCGCGTATCGGAGGATGTTTATCACCAGGTTCTCGAAAACGGATTGCCCTGGATCGGCCGGGCATTTGTGTTAAACGACTGGTATAAGACCGCCTACGAACCGATTAAGAACACAAAAGGCCGGATCATTGGCATGCTTTATGTCGGCACGCTTGAAAAACCTTTTAACGCCCTGGCCAGAAATACGATGCTGGCGCTCTTCGGCATTGTTGCCGCCGCCGCTCTTTTAGCCTTTATCCTGTCTTTGATTGTCGCCACCTGTGTTTCCAGGCCGCTGGCCAATCTGGGCAAGGCCGCCCAAAAACTTGCTGCCGGCGAACTGGGCCATCTGGTGGAAACCCGGACAGGCGTAGCCGAACTGGACCAGCTGGCCGAAGCATTCAACAACATGTCGGCCAAGCTGGATGAGCGCGACAAAAACCTTTCGGTTTCCAACGCCAAACTGGCGGCATCGAACAAGAATTACATTGATTTGATCGGGTTTGTGGCGCACGAGCTTAAAGGCGTCCTGGCCACGGTCGTGATGAACGTCTGTTCGGTAAATGACGAATATTTAGGCGCCCTGAACGACAAGCAAAAGAAGGCTTTGGGCGGTGCCGCGCGAAATCTTGATTATCTGACGCTAACCATTAAGAAGTTCCTCAATCTCGGCAAAATTGAAAAGGGCGAACTGAAGGTTAACCGAACGGAAGTAAAAATCGGCGAGGATATTTTTGGGCGCGCCGTCAATTCGCTATTGGCGGTCGCCGAGCATAAAGAAATGCAAATCGACAACAAGATTGCCCGTGATTTGATGGCACACATTGATGCGGAATTGATGCACATCGTCGCCGGCAACCTGATCAGCAATGCCATCAAATACGGTAATGCAGGCAGCGAAATATTGATCTCTTCCAGTGAGTTGGACGGTAAAATCAGGATTGAGGTTTACAACGAATCAGTCCCGTTAAGTGCCGGCCAGCAGGCCCAGCTTTTCAAGCGCTTCTCCCGGTTAGACACGCCGACAACCAGGCTCGTCAAGGGAACCGGCCTGGGGCTTTTTATAACGCAGGAAATCATTCGAATCCACGGCGGATCAATATGGACGGAAGCGCGGGAAAAAGGCAACGCGTTTGTTTTTGAGCTGGCAAAGGAAATATGAAGCGCAATATTCGCTAATTGACGAAGCAGGTATCAACAATAATCGAGCAAAGGAGCTGATATGCATCGCACGCAATGCCGAGAGTGTCGTGAGCATCTCTCCGAAAAGGAGATGTTATCCCGACTTGATGATATTCTGGCGGGATATAAAAACGTTGATGGCGCCACCATCCCCGTGTTGCAGACCGCGCAGAACATGTTCGGCTATCTGTCAAAACCGGTTATGAAGGAAATCAGCCGGAAATTGAACAAACCCTACAGCGAAATCGCCGGGATTGTCAGTTTTTATTCGTTTTTCTCGACGGTTCCGAGGGGCAAACATCTGGTCCGCGTATGCCTGGGCACAGCCTGTTATGTACGCGGCGGTAAAAGAATTCTTGAAGCCATTAAAAAAGAACTGGGCATTGACGTTGGCCAAACCACGGAGGACCGGCTTTTTTCGCTGGACATCGGACGTTGTTTCGGCGCCTGCGGCATGGCGCCGGTTATCATGGTCAACGACACCGTGCATCAGCGGTGCAAGGCGGTCAAAGTGGCTGAAATTTTAGATCATTACCGAAATAAAAAAAGCGGCCCTGAAAAGGAGCAGGTCTAATGGCAACGATAAAAAAAATAGCAAACGTCAATGAACTCAACCAAATCCGCGACGCGGTTAAACAGCACGCCACCGCAAGGCAATCAAAAGAAAACTCCCGGATCCTGGTGTGCATCGGCGGCGGATGCCTGGCATCGGGTTCCCTGCTGGTCAAGGATGCCTTGGAGCAGGCACTGAAAAAGCGCGACTTGCAGGACAAGGTTGCCGTAATCGGAACCGGTTGTCTCGGCCCGTGCTCGGCCGGCCCGGTTGTGCTGGTGGGCAAGGACAACGTGTTTTACGAGCAGGTAACCCCGCAAGACGCCGAGGAAATCGTTGAAAAGCACATCGTCGGCGGCGCAATCGTTGAGCGGCTTTCGCGCACGAGCGCGGCCAACGGCAAACCGACGCCAAAGCTTGCCGACATGGATTTCTTTAAAAAACAAGTTAAAATAGTTCTGCGCAATTGCGGCCAGATTGATCCCGCCAGCATTGAAGATTATATCGGCTGTGACGGATACCAGGGACTGGCCAAGGTCGTCACCGCGCTTGCCCCCGACAAAGTGATCGAGGAAATGAAAAAATCGGGCCTGCGCGGCCGCGGCGGGGCCGGTTTTCCAACCTGGCTGAAATGGTCGTTTGCCCGCAAGAGCCCCGGCAACACAAAATATATTTTATGCAATGCCGACGAAGGCGATCCCGGCGCTTTTATGGATCGCAGTATTCTTGAAGGCGATCCACACAGTGTAATTGAAGGCATGATTATCGGCGCTTACGCAATCGGCGCCGCGCAGGGATATGTTTATGTGCGCGCCGAATACCCCCTGGCAGTCAAGCGCTTGCAACAAGCCATTGAGGACGCCCGAAAATACGGATTGCTTGGCGCAAATATTCTCGGCAGCGCCTTTTCGTTTAAGCTTGAAATCCGGATGGGTTCGGGCGCATTTGTCTGCGGCGAAGAAACAGCCCTGATCGCTTCAATTGAAGGCAAAAGAGGCGAGCCGCGCCCCCGCCCTCCGTTTCCTGCCGCCAAGGGGCTTTGGAACAAACCAACGGTTTTGAACAACGTCGAAACATTCGCCAACGTGCCGATTATCATTTTGAAGGGCGGCGAATGGCTGGCCTCCTTCGGCACGGAAAAGAGCAAGGGCACCAAGGTGTTTGCCCTGGCCGGCGCCATTAACAACGCCGGCTTGGTGGAAGTCCCGGTAGGTACAACGCTCGGGGAGCTTATCTATGATATTGGCGGCGGCATTCCGCAAGGCAAGGAATTTAAAGCGGCGCAAATTGGCGGACCTTCGGGCGGGTGCATAACGAAGGAATACCTCAACGTCGCGTTGGATTACGAATCTTTGAACGAACTGGGCGCCATTATGGGATCCGGCGGACTGGTGGTCATGGATGAAGATTCCTGCATGGTGGATGTGGCCCGTTTTTTCCTTGAATTTGTGCAGGAGGAATCGTGCGGCAAATGCGTGCCCTGCCGCGTGGGCACAAAGCGGATGCTGGAAATCCTCAATCGCATTTGCGAGGGCAATGGCCAACTGGCGGATATTGACGCGCTCATTGAGCTCGGCCAGCAGATCAAGGACACGGCCCTTTGTGGCTTGGGGCAAACCGCGCCCAACCCGGTTTTATCAACCATCCGCTATTTCCGGCATGAATACGAGGAGCATATCAACGAAAAGCATTGCCGCTCCGGCGTATGCCCGGGCCTTGTAACTGCGCCCTGCCGCAGCGGCTGTCCGGCCAACGTGAATGTGCCGGGGTTTGTTTCACTGGTCGCCGAAAAACGCTATGCCGAGGCACTGCGTCTGCATCGCAATCGCAATCCTTTCGCGGCGATCTGCGGGCGGGTTTGCTTCCACATTTGTGAAAGCAAGTGCCGCCGGACAACCCTGGACGAGCCGATTGCGGTCAGGGCCATCAAACGCTTCATGGCCGATCAGGAAGTCACCATCCAATTGCCGGAAGTGCGCGAAAACAGCGATAACGCCAAACGCAAAATTGCCGTTATCGGCGCGGGTCCGGCCGGTCTTTCCTGCGCGTATTTTCTGGCGCGTCTCGGATACCGGCCGAAGGTGCTTGAAGCCGAACAGCGCCCAGGCGGCATGCTTGTGCAAACGATTCCTTCTTATCGCCTGCCGCGGGAAATTGTGGCCCGCGAAATTCGCATGATTGAAGGCATCGGCGTGGATATTGAAACCGGCCAGAGACTGGGAAAAAATTTCACAATTTCCAGCCTGCGTGATCAAGGCTACGAAGCCATTTTTCTCGGCGTCGGCTCACCCAGCGGCGTACGCATGGATATCCCGGGATCCCAGGCCGAAGGAACAACCGATGCGATTAATTTCCTCAAGAGCTACAACATCCGCGGCTCGGTCCCGGTCGGCAGGAAAGTTGTGGTCATTGGCGGCGGTAACGCCGCCATTGACGCAGCCCGCACCGCCATAAGACTGGGCGCACAGGCCGTAACGATTGTCTACCGGCGCGCCCAGGAAGACATGCCGGCTTATCTTGAGGAAATAAGCGAAGCCCTGCAGGAAGGCGTCACGATCAACGCCCTGACGAATCCGGATGAGATTACGGTTGCCGACGGGAAGGTTTCCGGCGTCAAGTGCCATGTTATGAAACCGGGCAAATTTGACCGGAGCGGGCGCCGGCGCCCGGAACAGTCAGGCAAATATTTCACGATTGAAGCCGACCAGATCATTTTTGCCATCGGGCAGACCCTAGATTCCTCCGATCTATTCATGCACGACGAACTGCAGCCGATCAGCGGGTATAGAATCATGAGCGATGCGCTGTCCGGGCAAACATCAATTCCATGGTTGTTTGCCGGCGGCGACGCCGCCAGCGGCCCAATGTCGGTCATCCATGCCGTGGCCGGCGGCGAACGGGCGGCCGTGGGCATGGATGAATACATTCACGGCCATAAGCACGCTTTCTGGCGCACGGAACAGCCGGTTGATACGCCGTTTGACATTAACGCCGACCCCACGCCTGATCCGCGCAAAAGAATGGCGTTACTGCCCGTTGACCGCCGCCGCAACAATTTTAATGAAATTGAAATTGCATTGCTTGAAAGCGACGCCGTTAAACAAGCCAAACGGTGTCTGCGTTGCGATTACGGCATAGTTTTAACCAACGTTTATTAAAAGGAGCCGACATGTTTTGCGCATATGTTAACAACATCAAGGTTGAAGTTACGGAAGGCAGCACTATTTTGCAGGCGGCCGCACAGGCCGGCTTTAAAATACCAACTTTATGTTATTTAGAAGACAAAACCCCACAGGGCGCCTGTCGTGTCTGCATGGTTGAAGTGGAAGGCGCGCGCACATTGATGGCCGCATGTTGTACACCGGTTACCGCCAACATGAAAATTCTCACCAATACCCGGCGCGTCCGGGAAGCGCGGCGCAACGTGGTGGAGCTCCTGCTTTCCGAACATAAAGGCGATTGCAAGACTTGCACACGCAATGACGACTGCGAACTACAAGAGTTGGCGCGCGCACTCGGCATTGATAACGTCCGCTTCCAGGGCGAAACAACTGCCCAGAAATTGGACAACACCACCCCCGCCCTGACCCGCGACAGCGGCAAGTGCATTAAATGCCGCCGTTGCGTTACGGTCTGCAATGAGGTTCAATCCATTGGCTCCATCTTTCCGCAGTCGCGCGGCTTTAAAACAACCATCGGGCCGGCCTTTGATACAATGCTTGATGACGTTGTCTGCGTTCAATGCGGCCAGTGTGCCGCAGTCTGTCCGGTCGCGGCCATTACGGAAAACAGCCACATTGACGGCATCTGGAAGGCCCTTGACAACCCGGAAAAGTTTGTGGTTGTTCAGACCGCCCCGGCAATCAGGGCGGCCCTGGGTGAATGTTTTAATAACGAACCGGGCACGCTGGTTACCGGCAAAATGGTCGCCGCCCTGCGCCAGCTTGGTTTTGACGCCGTCTTCGACACCAATTTCACGGCGGATCTGACCATCATGGAGGAAGGCACGGAATTGCTGATGCGCCTTAAGAAGAGTCTGGTTGAAAAACAGCTGGCACCCCTGCCGATGTTCACCAGTTGTTGCCCGGGCTGGGTCAGGTTTGCCGAGCATTATTATCCTGATTTTCTGCCGAATTTATCAACTTGCAAATCACCGCAGCAAATGTTCGGCGCGCTCGCAAAAACTTATTATGCCGCCAAAATCGGAAAAAAGATGGAAGATATTACGGTTGTGTCAATCATGCCCTGCACGGCCAAAAAATACGAGTTGCAGCGTCCGGAAATGAACAGTAGCGGCTTGCGCGATGTTGACTACGTCCTGACCACCCGCGAGCTTGGCCGCATGATCCGGCAGTCGGGTATTGAGTTTAATGCTTTGCCGGACGACAAAACGGATTCGCCGATGGGAAGGTCCTCCGGCGCCGCCGACATATTCGCCAATACCGGCGGGGTAATGGAAGCCGCCCTGCGCACGGTTTATGAGATTGTCACCGGACGGGAACTGCCCGTAAAAAAACTGCATCTCGACCCAATCGCGGGACTCAACGGCATTAAACATGCCTCGCTGAAAATTGAGGGCACAGTTGGCGAGTGGAATTTTCTTGAAGGCATAGAAGTTAAAGTTGCCGTCGTGCATAGTTTAGGCAACGCCCGCAAAGTAATTGAGGCGGTTAAAAACGGACAAGTCTTCCATTTTATTGAAGTTATGGCCTGCCCCGGCGGCTGTATCAGCGGCGGTGGCCAGCCCCGCTTCACCAACGACAAAATCCGTCAAAAACGAATCAATGCGATTTACAAGGAAGATGAGGGCAAGCAGTTGCGCAAGTCGCATGAGAATCCGGAAATCCAACAGATTTACAAAGAATTTCTGGTAAAGCCACTCGGCAAGAAATCACACAAATTGCTGCATACGCATTACACGGCCCGGAACATGTGAATCAGACTGCTCAAGGCGGCAAATAGTCAGGAACCCATATGATGGCAGACGCAAACAACTGGATGGCCACAAGGATCAAGCCGGATCAGATTAATAAATATCTCGTCGGCGGCAAATGCTTCATTGATGCGCCTCAAATTGAAAATTGTCTGAAAACAAATACGAAGAACGATGCGGCCAGGGTGCGGGCTATTCTGGAAAAATCGCTTGCCATTCAAACCTTGGCGCCGGATGAGGCCGCCTGCCTGCTCAATGTTGCCGATGACGCATTATGGGAGGAGATGGAAGCGGTCGCCGGGAAAGTAAAGCAGAAGGTCTACGACAACCGCATCGTTACCTTTGCGCCGCTCTATTGCTCCAACCTGTGTGTAAATGATTGTCAATACTGTGGCTTCCGGCGAAGTAATTCCGCCGCCCAGCGCCACAAACTCACTTCCGACCAGATTAGAAAGGAAACCGAGGTTTTGGCCGGCGTGATCGGCCATAAACGCCTTATTGTGGTTTTCGGCGAACATCCCCAGACCGATACGGATTATATCGCTTCCACAATTGAAACGATTATGAGCGCCAAGGTGCAAGCCCGGCGGGGTTTCGGCCAGATCCGCCGATGCAACGTCAACGCCGCTCCTATTTCCATTGAAGACCTGCAAATTCTAAAAAAGACCGGCATCGGAACTTTTCAGGTTTTCCAGGAAACTTATCATCCGGAACAATACCGTCTTGTGCACCCCGCCGGCACAATCAAAGGTGATTATTTGTGGCGGCTCTATGCCATGCACCGCTCCATGGAAGCCGGCGTTGATGACGTGGGACTGGGTGCACTGTTCGGGCTATACGACTGGAAATTTGAGGTGATGGGATTGCTTCATCACGCGCTGGAACTGGAAAGCAAATTTGGCATTGGCCCGCATACAATCTCATTTCCGCGCATTGAGCCGGCGGATAACACGCCGCTGAGCAATAGTTCTAAATATAAAGTCAGCGATGCCAATTTCCGCAAACTGGTAACCGTCATCCGTTTGGCTGTACCTTATACCGGCATGATCCTGACCGCCCGCGAAAACGCCGCAATGCGGAAACAGATTCTGCCGTTAGGTTGCACCCAAATCGACGCTTCCTCCCGCATCGGCGTCGGCGCCTACGCCGACGCACTCGATGAACAGCAGGGCAATAAACAGCAATTTTACCTCAGCGACACCCGCAGCCTGGACACTGCGGTTCGCGAACTGGCCACAGCCGGATTCATAACCTCCTTTTGTACTGCGGGTTATCGCTGCGGCCGGACCGGCAAGCAAATAATGAATCTACTGCGCTGCGGCAAGGAAGGCCATTTCTGCAAGCTGAATGCCGTTATTACCTTTCGCGAATGGCTTGATGATTTTGCCAGCCCCATTACAATAGCCGCCGGCGAAATAATTATTGCCAGAGAAATTGAGGAAATCCGACAAAAACTGCCGGATTTTTATATGCAGTTTTTGGAGTATTACGAAGAAACAAAGGCGGGGAAACGTGATCTCTATTTTTAGGGCCTGCGTAAATACCCTGGTCATTTACATCAAGGCCGGCGGGTCAAGGCTGTTGCGCTACCGAACGGGAAGATGTAAATCTGGTAGAGCCGCACAACCCTGATCACCTACCGGGCCGCCAAAGGCGGGTAAACCTGTGCAGTTGCTGGGATATCTGGACGACCTGAGTAATTTTTAATACAATTAGTAGCGCGGCAATTCGTTGCAGGTTCAAAACAACAACCGACCTATTGAAAGGAGATAACGCCATGGCTCACAGAGTACTGATTATTGATGACGATCCGGAATTCGTTGAAGCCACGTCCAACTTGTTGGATGCCCAAGGGTATAAAGTCGTTTCGGCGCCCAACGGCAAAGTGGGCATTGCCAAAGCCAAGGAAGAGAACCCGGACATCATCCTGCTCGACGTAATGATGACCCGCGATACCGAAGGTTTTGAAGTGGCACGTGAATTAAACCAGGACCCGAAGCTTAAAAATATCCCGGTCATAATTATTTCCGGCATCAAAAAGGAAATG
>VSJD01000275.1 GCA_008636095.1 Kiritimatiellota bacterium
GACCTCCCGTTCGGCTTTGAATCCGATGACGCCTGGCTCCCGGTCAAAGGCGTCCTGGAAAAACCTGTCAAGCCGAACGTTCTGCTGAAGACCGTTGCCCAATGTATCGCCGATAATGCATGAATCGCTGTAACTGCTCAGCTATCATAGCCGAAGATATTTGACCACGGATATCACGTCCGGCCCAAGCGCTGGCCAGGGATTACACGGTCAATTGTGCGACCGTCTGGCTGTATGAACTCGTCTCTGTTATCCGTACCATTCGTGTCGGTAATCAGTGGTAAATAGCAACGAATCGCAGCAATGACAACCATCCCTAAAAGCCTGCGATTACATATCGGCATTTTCGGCCGCCGCAATGTCGGCAAATCCTCCGTGCTTAATGCATTGGTCCGGCAACAGGTTTCCATCATCTCGGATGTGCCCGGCACAACCACTGATCCAGTTGAAAAAACGATGGAATTCAAGCCCATCGGCGCGGTAGTCTTTATTGACACCGCCGGCATGGATGATTCCGGAACCCTCGGCAAATTGCGCGTCGCCAACACAATGAAGGTCATTGATCGCACCGAACTGGCGGTACTCGTCGCGGATTCCTGGACTGATTACGAAACGGACTTCATAAGACTTTGCAGTGCCAAAAAGATTCCCTGCGTTATTGTCGCCAATAAAAGCGATTTGGGCGGCAACCGCGCAATTGCCCAAGAGGCCGCGGCGCTCGGCTGTGAATTCATTGCCAGCGTCAGCGCCAAGGATCTGACCGGGTTTGACAAGCTTCGGGAAGCCGTTATTCGGGCCACCCCGCGGGAATTCCTCGAACAGACCACCCCCATGGATGGACTGGTTCGGCCGGATGACATTGTGGTTTTAGTAACACCGATAGACCTTGAGGCGCCGAAAGGACGCCTGATTGTCCCGCAGGTTCAGGTATTGCGCGACCTTCTGGACCACAACGCTGGCGCGTTGGTGGTCAAGGAAAACATGCTGGCCTTGGCCCTGGCAAATTTAAAAAACAAGCCGGCGCTGGTTGTTACCGATAGCCAAGCGTTCAAAAAAGTGGCCGACGTAGTTGCCCCGGACATTTTGCTGACAAGTTTTTCTATTATTTATGCGCGCTTTAAGGGGGACTTGGCAAAAATGGTCTCCGGCGCACAAACCATTCGCGCCCTGGCCGATGGCGATAAGATCCTAATCGTTGAAGCCTGCTCACATCATCCGGTGGAGGACGATATCGGCCGCGTCAAATTGCCGCGCTGGCTCCTGGATTACACAAAGCGCAACCTTGAAATCAAGGTTGTCGCCGGACGCGATTACCCGGATGATTTAAGCGCCTATAAGCTTGTTATTCACTGCGGCGGCTGTGTGTTCAATCGGCGCGAATTATTATCACGCATTGAAAAAGCCCGTCAAGCCGGTGTGCCGATAACAAATTACGGCCTAGCCATCGCCTTCCTGCACGGCATTCTTGAGCGCGCGCTCAAACCATTTGAACGCGAATTGACACCTACTAAAAACAGCGAATGATTTACCGCTTGCCTTGGCGGCGCAATTTGTCCGTCTTGTGCACGCGATTAGTCGGCTTCTGTTTGCGCGGGGCCGAAATTCACCTGACCCATATACCGGCCCCGAGCAATGAAGCCAGCCTACGACGGCTGGGCGTCAACCTGACCAGCGATCCGTCCTTCGCCACGCGCAATTTGTTTTCAGCGTGAAGGGCGAGCGCTACGGATGGATTCAACGATTTTTTAACGGTTCCACGCGGCAATCCGATTCATCCAGATAAACCCGCCTGCCTTGTCCTGGGGTCAAACCCATCGCTGAGACGCCGTTCGCACCGCTGGTCTCTGTCGCCACCTCGCCCGGCTCCACGCACCGGATGCGCAAAGTGGCCGGCATACCATCCGGAGTGTGGTGCTCAACCGTCACCAGGTCCGGGGCATTCTGTCCAGGCATGGCCCTGCCCTGGAACGTGGAGCGCGTTTCAGGAGCATTCTGTTTAAGCATAGCCCTGCCCCGGCCGAGGTGTCGGCCCCAGCCGAGGTGTCGGCCCCAGCCGATTTTTATGAAAGAACCGCGCGGCCGGACTGGCAGTCCGGCCCTACCCAGAATATTTAAAGCCGTATGACTCTGATATAACCACAATTCATGTAAGTCCGAATGATATTGACATTCCAGGCGGTCACCCAGCATGATCCGGTTCCCATCGGACATTACCCGGATCGGAATGTTTCGCTCACGGGCCGTATCCAAAACCCGGCGGAATACCGGCGAGCGTGAATTAGTCGTCGTGCACCACAGTTCCTTGACACGGAAAGTGGCCAATATATCCAGCGCCCCACCGGCATGATGTTCATCCGCCGCCGGCAGAACCAGCGCGGACAGCCGATTGACGCCCTGCTGTTGTAGTCTTTGCGCCACGCGCCGCCCGAAAAATTGCGAACCAGCATGGACCAGCAGGGGCGCCGTCCCCGGTGCCTTGATCAGGCAGACGGGAATGTTGTCAACATTGGTTATATCGGCGGACACCTGGTTCCAGTTCAAGATCACATTTCCGAGCAAGGCAGCGGCCAATAGAACCGGTCCCACCAGCCAGAGCCTCCGCAGGCCCAAGCCGGGGTGCCGGCCCCAGCCTGGGTACAGGCCCCAGCCGGGGAGCCAGGCCACGAGTGTTCCGAACCATACAAGCAGTGCCCAGATCGGCGGCGAGGCGATAAAAAAATGGCCCAATGGAATCCGAGCCATGCTATCGGTTATGAAGAGTAAAAACGAGACCAACGCCACGTTGGCAAAGTTAAACACTTCGCCCAGCCACGGCAACCAGGTTCCAAACAGGATCGAGAGACAACCGGCTAACAGGACAAACGTACTGACGGGAATAACGACAAGGTTGGCCAGCAAGGCTACCGGTGAAACCAGGTTGAACCAGCGGGCAATGAGCGGCGTCGAAACCAGCCAGGCCGCCAGGGATGAGACCAGCAACAGAGCAACGAAGCGCTCCACGTTGCGCCAGAATTGGACAACGGGCCGTTCCGGTTCCAAGCGCCAAGGGTCCGGCATGAGCCATGGTTCCACCCGTTTCAGCATTGGTGGACAGAAAACAATCAGACCGGCCACCACACCGAACGAAAGCAGAAATCCGTAATCGAACAGTTGAAACGGGTCCACGGCCAGAATCAGGATGGCCGCCAAGGCCATAGCAGAGGGTAAATCAGGTTTACGGTGGAGCAAGGGGCCAAGAAAAACCAGGAGCGCCATCAAGCAACCACGCACGGCGCTGGAGCTTAACCCCGTGGAGAGCGTGAAAACGATTAACACCGGCGCCACGTAGAGAAACCATTGCACCCGGCAAACCCGCTGGGCCTGGAGCACCACGATTATAAACAAAGCCAGGATGGCAACATGCTGTCCGGAAATAGCGAAAATATGGTAGGTTCCCGTGGCAATAAAATCACGGCGGAGCTTGTCCGGCAATTCCTGGCGATAGCCCAGCAACAGCGCCTGCAAGAGACCCACGACTTCGGGACGATGGTCAATTCCTCGCGCCAGGCAATCGGCCGCCTTCCGCCGCCCCTGGAAACACCAGGACATGAGCCGTGCACCCTGACCCTCGGCCAGGCAAATTCCTGAGACCGGGTCTGCGGCAAAGGAATACCGGTTCTTAATCCATTCCAAAACGGGACGCACATCCGGGAAACGGGCGTTATCCACGAGCACACCGGACAAACGCCAGCGCTCGCCATAATGCGGAGACCGGTTTCCCGGCCTATCGCGTAATCTGACTTGAACCGTACCGTGCGCCGTCTGCCAGGACGGAAGGCGGCGGATTGCTTCCACGCGCAAAGGAAAACTCCACACGCGATTTCGTCCATCCCTCGCCACCCGCACCAACGGATCATCCGTGATAACCCCGGACAGTTCAATGCTTTCGCGTGGCTGATCCATCAGCGCCGCCAACTCGCGGCTGGAAGGATTATGCAGACTCAGCGCCACGGCCAGCCAGGCGGTCAGCAGAATTGCCAAGTGTAAAAAAAACAGGCTGAGGGCGGACGGACGGACGACTGACAATGGCCAATTGAGGGCAGACGGCGAAGCCAGGACGCTCAAACCATGCGAAACGCGTGGCAAGCGTGCCGCCCAATTCCCCGCTAATGATACCATCAGCGCCGATACCGCCGCCAGGAAAAGAGTATGCGTGGCAAAACCGGAGACGAGAACACCGCAAACAATCCCCAGGATACAACACACGACCACGCCCAACAGCGGTCGGCGCAGGACGAGCTGACTGGGGCAGTGTTCAGGCATGCCGCCATGGTAGCGCGAGCAACATGGGAAACCAAGACCAGAGCCACCGTAGTCGGTCTTTAAGAACGCTTTAAAAACAGCTCGATCACCGGCACGGTCACCGGGGGCTTCTGTACTGGCAGAGTCAGCGCCAGAGCATTCCGGCTTGACGAAGCCGGCTGAATCTGCCCGTGCAGGGCGAATTCTGACGAGTTAGCAAATTTAATTTCAGACGCGTCATTCAGAAGCTGGGCATATTCGACCTTGCCAGCGAATCCATCCAGGTGCAGGTGCACGAACGGCCAGGCAAACACATGCACGTAAAGCCGGTTCGTTTGCGGGTTATAGGTCAGGCGGCAATCTTGTGGCGTTTGAAATCCGTTTGGCGCCTGCGTGCAGCCGTAAATGGAGCGGCTGTGGCGTTTCATCCATACGCCCATGGCGGCCAGCCGATCCAACGCGCGCTGATCAAATTCGCCGCGGCCGGTCGGCCCGACGTTCAACAACAGGTTGCCGCCCTTGCTGACGGAATCAACCAGCATCTGCACCAGCTGATCCACACTTTTCCAACTGGTTTCATCGCGATGATAGCCCCATGAGCCCGAAAAGGTCTGGCAAGCCTCCCAAACCACCCGCCGACCGTTTATTCGCACCCACTCCCGGGGCTGGAATTGCTCGGGCGTTTTTATGTCCCAACTCTCCGGCAGATCAAGCCGGTCGTTCAGGATAATGTGCGGCGCCAGCTTGCGGACCAGGGCATACAGTTTTTCGCTTTGCCAGTCCTTGTGGCCCTTGCCACTGCCATCCGGCTTGGGATAGCTGAAATCAAACCAGAGAACATCCACTTTGCCGAACTTGGTCAGGAGTTCGCGCACCTGGCCGTGCAAGTAACGGGCATACTTGGCCTGATCGCGCCCCTTGTTCATCTGCACGCGGTCCGGCCGATTACGATAGGGCCCGATATGCGGATCAATGATATTATGGGGGTGATGCCAGTCAATCAACGAGTGATAAAACCCGACACGCAGATCCTGCTCGCGGAAGGCCTTTACCATGGGAGTTAACAGGTCGCGGCCAGCCGGCGTATTCGGCGCCTTGTAATCGGTGAGCTTGGTGTCCCATAAGCAGAAGCCCTCATGGTGCTTAGTGGTGATGATAAAATATTTCATACCCGCGTCGGCCGCGGCCTTGGCCCAGAGTTCGGGCTTGTAGAGATCCGGATCAAAATGACGGAAATACGTATCGTAGCGCTCGTCCGGTATTTCCTCGTTATGTTTGACCCACTCATGGCGCGCCGGCTGGGCGTAAAGCCCCCAGTGGATGAACATCCCGAAGCGGTCACGCACAAACCACGACGCATCGCCCGTTGTTTTGCGAACTTTATCCATTGTTGCTCTCCTCAAGTTGCAAGGTTAATCTGTTCTACAACTCACAGTATCATCAACAAGCCGGGAAAATAATCAATTGTAAATTCGTTCCCGCTATCGCGGATTAGCCGGCTATCTGCCATTATCCTCCTGACCTCCGCCCTACGTCGCCCGCCTGCAATCCGTCAGCCGACGGATAGCACTGCAGGCAGGCTGGCGTCTGGCATCCGTCTTCATTGGGCGTTCGGCGTTCGATGTTGGACGTTCGACGTTTGCTTCATTCTGTGGTCTGCCCTCCGTCCTGCTCCCGCCGCCGGATGGCCTCGATGCGCTGGAGGACCGGCGGATGACTGTAGTCAAAAAACACCTTGAGCGGGTGCGGTGTCAGGTTGGCCAGATTATCCACGCTCAACTTCTTCAAGGCCACGATCATGCTCTCCGGCTGGTTGGCGGTGGTCACGGCAAACGCGTCGGCCTCGTATTCAAACTGCCGGCTCATCCAGTTGCCAAAGACGGAAAGCGTCATGTCGATCGGCGTGTATAGCAGGCCGAAAAACACGATGCCCGCGTACACGGAAGGCTTGGCCACGCCGAAGGCCTGGAAGAGCGCGGGCGCACGGATCATCAAAGACAGGATAAAGAACATCAGGCCGGAGCTGACCAGGGAAATCAGTAAAAACTTAAAAATATGGCGGCGTTGATAATGACCGACCTCGTGGGCCAGCACACTGACCAGTTCCGGCACGGTATGCTTTTGGATCAGCGTGTCGTAGAGCACGATCCGCCGGAACCTGCCGAACCCCGTAAACATGGCATTGGCCTTCGAGGACCGCTTGGATCCATCCATGGCATACACGCCCTGCATCTTGAAATCCTGCGATCGGGCGTAGGTTTCGATTGCCTGACGCAGTTCGCCCGGCGGCAGGGGAACAAACTTGTTAAAAAGCGGCATGATGACGACCGGCGCAATAAATATCAGGAACAACTGAAATCCAAAGAGACCCAGCCAGGCATAGACCCAGGCCCACGACCCGGACTTTTCGAAAAACCACAGAACGAGCGCCAGCGCCAAGGCGCCCAGCACGCCGACCAACGCCACACTTTTCAGCAGGTCCAGCACAAAGGTGCTGACAGTCATCCGGTTGAATCCGTAGCGCTCCTCGATTACGAACGTCTCATAGACTGAGAACGGAAGCTGGATGAAAAATACCGGAACCATCAGAATGGCGGCAAAGATCAGGCCGGTGATAATCGCTCCGGCCTGGAAATGGCGCGCCGCCTGATCCACCAGGGCAAAACCACCCGCCAGGATAAAGGCAACGATCAGGGCGGTAAAAAAGACGGCTTTAATTATCGCAAGCCGGGCATTGGCGCTTAGATAATCCTGGGCCGTTTGGTAGCGCGCGGCATCATAATACCCCTCGAATTCCACCGGCAGGCGCGTCGTTAACTGCCGAACATTGAGCCAGTTAACCAGGACATCCAGCAGACATGACCCGATCAGAATCGCGATAATAATGAACAAAAATTTGTGGGGGGTTAATATCATGTCATTCCTCATCTGCAGGCCGGGCACCCTTACCCGGCGCTACCGCAACGCACGTCAGCCTGCCCGCAGTCGCTACACTCCAGCGTTGCGGGCGAGTGGACCGGGTCTACATACTCCACAAGCCCATTCTATTCCCCAATATAATAAGTTTCGCCGTTGCGCACTTCTGCCCGAACAACGTGTTGTCCGACCAGTTCGCGCACCATTGTCTCGGCCTCTTCCCGGCTGAGCGCAAAGGCATGCGCCACATCCTCGACCGTGCAGGGCCGGCGCTGGAGCATGGCCCGCACTGCGCTTTTATCGGCATGCCGCGATCCCGATCGCGCTCCCGGCTCCGCCGACCGCGCTCCGCCATAGCGCTTCGCGACGGCGAGAGCGCTTCGCCGAGGCGAGTCGCGTATCGGGACGCCGCCGGACGCAAACCGCGCGATGACTTCAGCCGCCGGTGTAAAGCACCCGGCCAGGGAGCGCAACTGTGACTCCGAGAGCGGCGGTACGTCCTGCTGGGCCGTGGGCCGCACGGCCGTGTTTAGCTGGACCCGATCCGGCCGGATCGTCCGGGCCAGCGCGGCAATGGCCTTAACTTGGTTCCGTAATGCGTTAAGACCGGGCACTATAAACACTTCCATCCATAATTCACCGGAAAAATCCTGCCGGAACTTCCGCAACCCATCCACAAGACGATCAAATGACAGATCCGCGTGCGGACGGGTAATAGCGGCAAACGAGACTTGGTCCCAGGCGGAAAGCGACACCTTAACTACCTCGGCCAGCGCGGCACAAGAGCGCACCTCCGGCAAGTGGAGCAGGGTACTGTTGGTGAGCAGGGCCGCCCGAACCCCCGCGTGGGGGCGACCCCGCCCCTGGGAGCTAACCAGCTCGTGGGAGCTAACCCGCCCTTGGGCGCGGATGGCAGAAAGCACATCGCCAAACCGCGTGTGAAGCGTTGGTTCCCCGGACCCGGTTACGGTTATGAAGTCCGCCTTCAGGTTGAGCGCGAACCAGGCCGCCAGCTCCTTCAGTACCTCCTCCGTGGGCACGTATTCCTTGCGTACCAGCGTTCGATGCGTGGTCGGCCCCACCTCGCAGAAAATGCAGTCCAGCGTACAGGTCTTGCGCGGTAGAAGATCCACACCCAGCGAGAGCCCAAACCGACGCGAGGGGACCGGGCCGAATAAGTATTTAAAATCAGGCATAATTTTTCGTTCTTTGTTCTTGGTTCGATGCTCGGCGTTCGATGTTGGATGTTCGATGTTTTCTTTAATAAACCTTTTCGTACTCGCCCTTGCCCAGGCGTTTCAGCTTGTGGAAACCGGCCTGGCTGGCACGGCGATCGAGCGAACTTTTTGACCCGCCAACCACCAGCGCCGAGATCAGGCGGCTGACCGGCGCGCCACAGGCGGGGCATTTTTCCAAGGGCGGCGCCTGCAGGCGCTCCAACCGCTCAAACGGCCGGCGACAGGCGTCGCATCCCTGGCACGGATTATTAACCTGATATTCGTGGATGGGCATATATGGTATTTCGGATTTTTGATTGCTGATTTATGATTGAAAACAACCTGAAACAGGCTTGGTTTTGTGAATTTATTTTTCTAAAAAACTACAAAGCCGGGTGTAAGCCAATTCTATATTTCTTCTTATGGGAAGGGCCACACGCCTTGTCCAGCCCGTCTTCACTTTTCACTTGACTCCAGCCTTTATTTTTAGAAACTATCTGCGCCGCCTGTTGGCGGCAAGCGACACATCTTCACTCCCAACTATGCCTGTAAATGCAAAGGCAATATAGCAAAGGACACTCTGGCATGAAACCGAAATTTCGATGTAGCCTGGTAGGCGGGATTGTGATCGCCCTGGTGTTGGCCTCCGGCACGCCCACCCTCGCCCGCATTAAGAAGAGCAACACCATCGCCCACGATCCCTATGTGGGCGCCATGGTGATTGACGCCGACAGCGGCCAGATCCTGGCAGCCGACAATCCCGACGCAAAGGCTTATCCCGCCAGCGTGCTGAAACTTATGAATCTCCTGATCATCCTCGATAAAATCCAAGCCGGCGCCCTGACCCTTAAAGACAAGGTGCTGATCACGGCGGAAGCTTCCAGGATTGGCGGATCCCAGGTGTATCTCAAGGAAAACGAAACGTTCACCATTGACGAACTGCTGTATGCCCTCATGGTGCAATCGGCCAACGATGCCGCCACGGCCCTGGCGATTCACATAGCGGGCAGTAAGGACGGATTTGTTGAGCTCATGAACCAGCGCGCACGCGCGCTGGGCATGAAATCCACGGAATTCCATTCGATCCATGGCCTGCCGCCAGGACCCGGCCAGAAACCGGATATCACCACCCCCCGTGACCTGACGCGCCTGGCACGGGAACTTTTAAACTATCCGGACACCCTGCGCTACACCGCAACACGCGAACGCGGGTTTCGCAATAACACGTTTATCATGCGAACGCACAATCATCTTCTGGGCCGGGTCGAGGGTTGTGATGGAATGAAAACCGGTTATTTTACCTCAGCCGGCTATTCCATCGTCGCCACCGCCCGCCGGGGCGACAACCGCGTCATAGCCGTAGTTATGGGTAGTGTCAGCGGCAGGCTCCGGGACACCAAAACGGCCGAGTTGCTTGCCAAGGGTTTCATGCTGATGCCGAAGAAACCGATAATCGCGCCACCGATCACCAATCCACCGCCGCCGGCGGTCCCGCCGGTTGAACGTTGTTCGGCCGGCCGCACGTGGGCAAAGATCGGCCTGCTAATAGCAGTCCTGGCGTTGATCGCGTTGGGGACCACCTATTT
>VSJD01000270.1 GCA_008636095.1 Kiritimatiellota bacterium
CCTGCGCCTGCGCCAACGCCCTCCGGAATGATCCGGAGGCACGCGAACACCATGGGCATGCCATTCAGGAAAGGCATGCAATCCCCATATATGAACGTAGTGATATATCGAAACTTCTTGTTTTATACAGCGCTTATTTTATCCCTGTTCTGCTTTCCTGCCTGTGATACACGCCGACCGGCGCCGAAGCAATCGTTTATGGCTATGGGCACGGTGGGTTCCGTATCGCTACCGGCGCGCGACGCAGTGCGGCTGGGAGCCGCCGTCGCGATAGTAACAAACGTCCTGCGCAATCTGGAAGCGCGCTATAGCGTGTATCGACCGGAAAGCGAACTTTCTCAGTTGAATGCCCGGGCCGGGAACGCACCGCAGCCGGTTTCCCCGGAACTGCGCGAGATACTGGCCCTGGCCAAAGCCTACGGGGACCTGAGCGGCGGCGCGTTTGACGTCACCATTGGCCCACTTATGAAACTCTGGGGATTCAACCAGAACCGGCCACGGGTGAACCCATTGACGCCCGATCAGGTGCGGCCCTTCCTGGACAAGATCGGCTATCGGCATATCGTGCTTTCCAATGACACCGCGTTCCTGGATCAGGCCGGGGTTCAGGTAGATCTGGGCGGGATCGCCAAGGGCTATGCCATTGACCGGTGTTACGCGGAATTATTAAACCACGGCTTTTCCAATGCCCTTATAAATCTTGGCGGCAACATGCGTGCTTTGGGCACGCCCGCCAAGGACCGCGCGTGGAAGATCGCCGTGCGCAATCCGTTCCAGCCCGACAAATCACTCGGCACACTGGACCTATCAAACGGACAGGCCGTGGCCACGTCCGGTCATTACGAGCGGTTTGTGACCTTGAACGGGCGCCGCTATGCCCACATTATTGATCCGCGCACCGGGTTCCCGGTAAGCGGCATGGCGGGCGTCACGGTCCTGGCACACACCGCCGTGGATGCCGACGCTCTTTCCACCACGCTCTTTGTGCTGGGCGCACAGGAAAGTTTGACTACGCTGAAAATAACCCCCGGGTGCGCCGCGCTATTTGTGCCGGATCAACAGCCCCTGGAAATCCGGATAGCACCAAGACCAGCCGACTGGTTCAGCCCGGCCCCGAGCTTGGCGGATCGGGTAATACTGATAAACGAATGAAAGCCACTTTTGTTTTGATTTTTGGCAAGTTTTGTAATATAAATTTAGTTTTTTACGACCGGATGTGTCCGCCATCTGCGTAAGAAATTTCGGCATGCCCGCGAAACACGCGTACGGGCGCCACTTGCCACTGGACGTCGACGCGTAAAGCGGGTTGCGGCCAAAGATTGCCTTGGGGTTGATATGGAAAAATACATCCTGCTCATTATCAGCGCGGTGCTGGTCAACAATTTCGTGCTGACCCGCTTCCTGGGGATCTGCCCCTTTTTGGGAGTTTCCAAGAAACTGCCGACGGCACTGGGTATGTGCGCCGCAATCGTCTTTGTGATGACCTGCGCCTCAGCGGTGGTATGGTTGATATCCCGGTTCTTACTGGAACCCGCCGGAGTGTTCCACACCGACCTGACCTACCTGCAGACCATCGTGTTCATTCTGGTCATTGCGGCCTTTGTGCAATTCGTCGAAATGATTATCCGGAAATTCAGCCCGGGACTTTACAAAGCCCTGGGAATTTACCTGCCGCTCATTACGACCAATTGCGCTGTGCTGGGCGTGGCGGTCCTGAATGTGCAAAAGGGCTACAACCTGTTAGCCGCCACGCTGTTCGGGTTCGGCGCCGCTGCCGGCTTTTCGCTGGCGCTCATCATCTTTACAGGCTTGCGCGAAAAAATCGACCGCTCCAACCCGCCACAGGCGTTCCGTGGCACCGCCATCGCGCTCCTGACGGCCGGACAGTTGAGTCTGGCCTTCATGGGCTTTGCGGCCTTGATCAAAATGTAAGTTTAATTACTTGTGAGATAAGTTGCATGCCTTTCGACATTATAGATCCAACCATCATCATGGGCGGGGTCGGGCTGTCCTGCGGCATCCTGCTGGGCGTGGCCGCGCGCTTTTTAACCGTGACCGTAAACCCGCGCATTGAGGCGCTCACGGCCCTCTTGCCCGGCGTCAACTGCGGCGCCTGCGGTCTGCCCGGGTGCTCCGAATATGCCCGGGCGCTCATCATGCATGGCGCCAAGGTTAACCTCTGCAAGCCGGGTGGACCGAAAACCATGCGTCAGATAGCCGTCTTCCTGGGGGTCGAGCCGGTCACTATGGAACGGCAGGTCGCCCTTGTGCTGTGCGGCGGGGACGATAAAACGGCAATACGCAAATTTTGCTATAACGGCATTGCCGATTGCGCCGCCGCGGCGCTCGTGGGTGGGGGCGACAAGGCCTGCGGCTACGGATGCCTGGGTCTGGGAAGTTGCGCGCGCATCTGCCCGACCGAAGCCATTGAAATTACGCACGCGCGCCTGGCCGTTATCCATCCGGAGCTTTGTATCGGCTGTGGCCAGTGCGTGAAGGCCTGTCCGAAAAAAATCATCCAGCTCGTGCCTGAAAGCCGAACCATTCACGTCCTGTGCCGGTCGAAGGACCGCGGGAACGTAGTGAAAAAGAACTGCTCCATCGGCTGTATTGGCTGCACGCTCTGCACCAAGGCGGCGGGCAATGCCATCAAGATGGAAGGCGCCCTGGCCGTCGTGGATTACACCCAGCCGCTGGAGAATGAAGAAGCCATCACCAAATGCCCGCAACATACAATTATCAAGCGCTCCGGCCGGAAGGAGGTCCCGGCATGAAAACACGGAGGGCCATGTTCCGTTCCAAAGGCGGCGTTCATCCGGCTTCCCGCAAACGGGCGACCAACGCCATGCCGGTTGAGTTCATGCCGTTGTCAAAAGTCCTTTTCGTATCCATGGTCCAGCACATGGGCGCGCCGGCCCGACCGGTTGTAAAAAAAGGCGATGCCGTCATGCGCGGACAGGTACTGGGCGAAGCCGGGGGCTATGTTTCCGCACCGGTCCACGCGCCGACCTCCGGCAAGGTCATCGCCATCAGTGAACGCCCCACCCAGGCTGGTCTGCCAGCCGCATGCGTGGAGATTGAGCCGGACGGCGAGGACCGCTGGGACGCCGCGCGCCAGCCGGGCCCGGACTGGAAAACCATGGAGGCCAAAGCCCTCGTGGAACGGATCGTCGCCGCGGGCATCGTCGGCATGGGCGGCGCGGGTTTTCCGACGCATGTAAAGCTTTCCCCGCCTGCCGGCAAAACGATTGATACGCTTATCATTAACGGCGCGGAATGCGAGCCATACCTGACCGCCGACCAGCGGCTCATGGTGGAAGCGGCGCAAAGTATCTGGACAGGCGTACAGATCGTGCGGCAAATTCTGGGCGCCCGCCGGCTGGTGATGGCCATTGAGGACAATAAACCTGACGCCATCCAAGCCATGAGCGCCGCCATGGAAGGGACCGATGCCGAACTGGTCGTCCTGAAAACCGAATATCCTCAGGGAGCTGAGAAACAATTGATTTATGCCGTGACTGGCCGCGAGGTGCCGTCCGGCGGCCTGCCTATGGCTGTCGGCGCGCTCGTGGAAAACGTCGGCACCTGTGCCGCCATTTATGATGCCATCGTGGAGGGGCGCCCGTTGACGGAACGCATCGTGACCGTCACGGGCGCAATGGTCCGGACGCCTAAAAACTTGCGGGCGCGCATCGGCACCCCGCTGGCAGACCTGGTGGCTTTTTGCGGCGGGATGGTGGGCTTGCCGGGCAAGATCATTTGCGGCGGACCTATGATGGGTCTGGCCCAAGGTTCGTTGGAAGCGGCGGTAACCAAAACAACCTCCGGCGTGGTACTTTTGCCCCACCAGGCGGTTCAGCAATTTTCATCCATGCCGTGCATCAGTTGCGGCCGGTGTGTTTCGGCCTGTCCGATGCGGCTTATGCCGAACACACTGGGCGAAATGATCGAGGCTGAGGATAACGAGGGCGCGGAAGGACTCAACGTGATGGATTGTATCGAATGCGGGTCCTGCGCCTACGAGTGCCCGGCACATCGGCCTCTGGTCCAGCACATGCGCCAGGCCAAGGCCGAGATCACGAAGCAAAGGCTGAAGAAGGCAACGGCGGCAAAGGGATAGGATCGCGGCATGAATGAACCTGTTGAAAAAACTTTGCCCATAGCGGCCAAAGAACCCACCTGGCTGGCAAGCAGTTCGCCGCACGCGCATTCAGGCGATTCGGTGCGCAAGATCATGCTCACGGTGATTATAGCGCTCATGCCGGCTCTGGCGGCGGCGGGCATCTTTTTCGGCTGGGATGCCCTCCGTCTGACTGGCGTTTGCATCGTCAGTTGTGTGGCGGCGGAAGCGGCGACCCGCAAGCTCATGCGCCGCGACAAGGGTATTGGCGACTTGAGCGCCGTGGTCACCGGCCTTTTACTGGCATTTAACCTGCCGCCAGCGCTCCCGAGCTGGATGGCCGTGGTCGGCTCGATAGTGGCGATTGTCATTGCCAAGCAATTTTACGGCGGACTGGGCTATAACCCCTTCAACCCGGCACTTATCGGACGTGTGCTTCTGTTGATTTCGTTCCCCGTGGCCATGACAACCTGGGGCCCGTGGCAGATTCTATCGCCGGCGGCCGGCGTGGACGCGATCACCACGGCCACACCGCTGGGGTTGGTCAAGACGACGCTCGGTACAGGCCAGCCCCTACCCTTTGTGTTCGACGGTGACACGATCCTTCAATTTTTCATGGGTGCTAAAAACGGGTGCATCGGCGAGGTATCCGTCCTGGCGCTCCTGATCGGCGGGATGTACCTCCTGTGGCGGCGCTGTATTTCCTGGCAAGTACCCGTGTTTTACATCGGCACGGTGGCAGTTTTTGCCACAATCCTCTGGCTGGCGGATCCGACCCATAACTACAATCCTCTCTTCCATATTCTGACAGGCGGTTTGGTCCTGGGTGCGTTCTTCATGGCCACCGACATGGTGACCACACCGGTCACGAAGACCGGCCTGATGTTCTTCGGTATCGGCTGTGGTGTGCTGACCATGGTCATCCGCAAGTGGGGCGGATACCCGGAAGGGGTCAGTTTTGCGATTCTGATCATGAACGCCTTCACCCCGCTGTTGAACCGCATGACACGGCCACGGGTCTTCGGGCACGGCCAGAAGAAAAAACAGGCATAGCTGCGATGTTCATGTGAAAGGCGATAAAAATCAGCACGCATTCAAGTGTTCGGGGTTCGGTGTTCAGTGTTCGGAGAAAAATGACCGATGAACCAGGAGACAACCAGCAATTCTCATTATGACGCAATCTCGTCTTCCAAACGTGTCATTCCGAGCGCAGCGAGGAATCACGGCTTTATCAGAAGGAGTATGGCGAGCCGAACACCGAACTCTGAACACCGAACACCTGAGTAGTTACCCATGAAAGACATAATCAAAATGGTGGTGGTGTTGACGGTCATCAGCGTGGTGGCCGGATATCTGCTGGCAACGACCAATAAAATCACCAAAGCGCCGATTGCCGCCGCGCGGCTGGCCGAAAAATTAGACGCCATGAAAAAAGTCCTGCCGGACTACGACAACGATCCCGTGGCGAACACCTGCGTCGTAAAAGAAGCCGGCAAGGAATGGACATTTTACGTGGCACGCAAGCAGGGTGTCTTCGTCGGCGCCGCTTTCGAGGCCTCCTCGGACCAGGGCTACAACGGCACGATCCGCATCCTGGCCGGAATCCTGCCGGACAATCGCATCAAGGGGTTGGAGATAGTTGAACAGGCCGAAACCCCGGGTTTGGGCGCGAAAATTTCGGAAAGCGCATTCAAGGACCAATTTCAAGGCAAAGCGATTTTCAGCACGCGCTGGATGGTTAAAAAAGACGGCGGCGATATTGACGCCATTACCGGCGCTACGATTTCGCCGCGGGCCGTGGTTTCCGCCCTGGAAACAGGGCTGGCAGTATATACGAATAATTTTGACAAGATTGCGGCCACGGCTGACAGATAGAGGTCATAGATCAGCAGTCAAAAGTCAGCATAAGAAATGTGCAGGAGCCGATCCCCGATCGGCGATAAGCGAGGCAACCCATGCGGTTTTACAAGGAACTGATTAAGGGCCTGTGGACGGAAAACCCCATTTTCCGGCTTGTGCTGGGCATGTGCCCCGCCCTGGCCATTACGACTTCGGTCATGAACGCCATCGGCATGGGATTGGCCGCCACGTTCGTGCTGATCTGCTCCAACATCGCCATTGCGGCCGTGCACAATATCGTGCCGAGCAAAGTCCGGATTCCCTGTTACATCGTGATTATTGCCACCTTCGTCACGGTTGTAGACCTGCTGATGAACGCGTACCTGCACGAATTGCACAAGTCTTTGGGCATATTCATTCCACTCATCGTGGTAAACTGCATTATCCTGGGCCGGGCAGAAGCGTTTGCCAGCAAGAACGGCGTTTGGCTGTCGATCGCCGACGGCATTGGCATGGGTATAGGTTTCACGCTGTCACTGATTGTGGTTTCCGCCATCCGGGAAATTTTGGGAAACGCCACCCTGCTGGGTTATGCCGTCGGCCATTACCAGGTAGCCCTGCTAATGGTCCTGCCGCCGGGCGGGTTCCTGACGTTAGGTTGCCTGCTGGCACTGATGAATCACATCCAGGCCGGCATGGCTCGGCGCAGCGGACACGCCTACGTCCCCCCTCCCACCCTGGACTGCCGCCACTGCGCTATCTGTAAATGGGGCGAGTAAAAAGATGGTTTTACGTTAAAAGCGCGTTTAATTCCTTCGTTATCACCCCGAGATACTCCGGCAAGCGCGACTGCAAGATCGGCGACACCGTCTCACCCGGGGCGATCGTCTCCGGCTGGATGCCGAAAATAATGATCCGCTCCGGACACTCGCCCACGCGACGCGCCAGGGCAATCAGGTCCAACACATTGCCTTCGTGAAGGGAAAAACATGAAGGCACATCACTGGCGCGCACCGTGTCCGGGGTAAAGCGGCGCATCGTGCCCGGCGCCGCACCCATGCGGGCGCAATCCAGGATCAAGGCCGTTTTTCGGCCCGCGAGGGCATGGAGCACGGCCATGCCCCCCGTGCCCAATTCCAGGAAATCCACAGCCGGAAATTCGGCCGCCTTCCGCGCCAGGGCCTCCAATATAACCAGGCCAATCCCTTCGTCCGCAAGAAGCCTGTTGCCCAACCCGATGACCACCGTGGGGTTCATATTGATTTCTTTTCTCGGCATTGATCCTTTGCATATTACGAGTTTTTTTCTATTATTCCAGCGGCTATGAAAAAATACCACTCGATTATCAACAGCGCAATTTTTGCGGCGGCTTTTGGTTATCTGGAAGCAGTCGTGGTGATCTATTTGCGTACCATTTTGACGCGCCGACCGGATTGGCAAACCATTGAAATCAGCCGCGAAGCGGCTACGATTATAATGCTCGCCGGTTTTGCCATCGCCGCTGGGAAAAATGCCGTTCAGCGTACGGGCGCGTTTTTACTCTGTTTCGGAATATGGGACATCGTTTATTACCTCGGCTTGAAGATCTGGCTGAATTGGCCCGACAGCCTGATGACGATTGACACCCTGTTTTATATCCCCTGCACATGGGCGTCGCCCGTTTATATCCCCCTCCTGTTTTCAGGCCTGCTGATTCTGCTGGGCATCATGCTGATGGTCGAATATGGGATTGATCATATTCGCCGAAGCGCGCGGTGGGGCTTTTACGGCTGGCTGGGTGGTTGTCTGGCAGGCATGGCTCTGGCACCCTTCATCCACCTGCCCATGGCCGTGGCCGCCATGGGGCTTGCTTTCTGGTGCGGACTGATTACCGCCGGCATGGGTCTGACCCTGACAATAACCGAGGGATTACACAAGGTTCTGCCCCTGATACTACTGAGCACCGTCATCGGCGCCCTGAGCGGGATTTTGGCGCACTTGGCGCGTTCCATGTTTTACATTCGCGCCGCCTCTGCCTCTGCTTCCATCGGACTGGCGGCGCTGCTTTGTCTGCTGGTTGCCATCACCAGACACGTACGGCGATCACAATTGACAGGCAAAAAAGCTTTGACTCCGAATGGCTAAACATTCAAATAGAATTAACGATACCGGTTACTGGTCGGCGCTGACGCATCTGCCGGCATGAGTTCATACGAACTCGACATTCAGGCAGTGCGTGGAGCAGGAGATGCAGGGATCGTAGGAGCGGACCAGCATTTCCAATAAAAGCCGGATTTCTTCCGGCGGCCGGTCCAGGATCTGCGGGACAAATGCTTCAAAATCCTTCTGAATATTGGCATGATTCTGATTCGTGGGAATGCACAAGTTGGCCTTCAGGCAGTTGCCCTTGTCGTCAAAGGCATAGCGATGGAACAGGATCCCGCGTGGCGCCTCAACCGCAGCGGCGCCTTCGCCGGCCTTGGGATTTACCATGACCGGCTCGGGCTTGATTCCCGTGGAAAGCAGGTCGTCAATCAGTTCCAGAGCGTGTTCAACCACTTGCACGGTTTCGACTACCTGCACTACGGTGTTCAAAAACGGATTGCAGACGCCCGGTTTCAAGCCAAACGAAGCCGCGGTCTTTTTTGCCAGCGGCCGCAGGAACGACGCGTTCAGATTGAACCGGGCCAACGCGCCGACCGCGTACGCGTCGCGATGCCATTTGCACCACTTAGCCGTGGATTGCGGCGAAACGTATTCGTTGACCACCGATTCAAACTGCCGGACCGGCACGGGAGCAGGCGCATCCGAACTGCCAATGCTCCCGTGATAAAATGTGTAGGTGCCCGGCTCAACCAGCGCCACATACTCGGTCGCGCGCCTGAAATCCGGCAATTTACCAGCCAGCGCCAGAACCGCTTCCGCCACCTGTACCAACTGCGGCACGGCGGCCTTCAATTTAGCCTGGAAAGCGCGTAGTTCCGTCTCCGTAGGCAAGCGGGCAAAGCCGCCGGGTTTCAACGTCACCGGATGCGTCATGCGGCCGGCCAGCAGTTCCATACCCTCGTTGCCCAGGCGGTGCAGGGCAATGATCGTCTTGACCAGGTCAGGATGGGACGCCACCAGCGGCACAACGGATTTCTGGCCCAGCAGGTCGGGAGCCACGAGATAGCCCACGTGCAGAACGTGGCTTTCGATGTATTCCGTGTAATGGGTCAGGATGCGCAGGTAATCGGTTTGCTTGGAGACGGAAATGCCCATGGCGTCCTCAATGGCCTTGATGGCCACCAGGGAGTGCGATACCGAGCAGATGCCGCAAATCCGGGAGACGATCGTCTGGATATCCTGCCAGCTTTTGCCCCGGACCATGGCCTCAAAAAAGCGGGGCGCTTCCGGCACCTGCCACTCTATTTTTTCGATTTTGCCGTCTTTAAGGTTAATCAGAATATTGCCGTGGCCCTCCACGCGCGTCACGTGATTAACCTGGATGGAAAGCGTCTTAGACATGGTTGCCCTCCGGGCGAATACCAAACAGACCCAAGCGGCCCTGCAGGTCATCCACCGTCTTATGATAATATTCCATGACGTCATGGGCCGCCTGCACGTTAGGATCATCCACCGCCCCCCGACAGCCGAAGCACCAGGCGCCCTTGGAAGGACAGCGCGCGCCGCATCCGGCACGGGTCAGCGGGCCCAGGCAAACCTCGTTATATTCATAGCGGCAGATAATTCCCGCCTTCTTACATTCCACGCACACGGGGTAACTCGGAATGACCGGCATTTTGCCCATCGCCAGGCATCGCACGATAGCGCCAAACTCGCGATTATCAATCGGGCAACCGTGAATTTTTAAATCCACCTTGACAATTTCATCCAGCGCCTGGGTGGGCGCCGTATTCAGGTGCGAACTGCCGCCCGCCGCGCCATACACGCATTGCCGGACTTCGTTCAGGTCAAAATTGTTTTTGAGCTTGTTGAGGCCACCAATCGTGGCACAGGCGCCCAGGGCCACCAGTACGCCGGCGCGCGCACGGATTTGCTTCAGCCGCTCCGCGTCTTCCG
>VSJD01000269.1 GCA_008636095.1 Kiritimatiellota bacterium
GCCGGGTAATGGAGCCTTCCACGATGGCAATATCGTAATTTTCCGCCTGATCCGACATCGCCTCGCGCCAGGCCACCGGCGTTACCAGGGTCAGCAGGTCGAGGATCTCCTCCTCCAGGTTGACGATCTGAAGCTGGCACCCCTCACAGCAGGCGAAATCAAAAATGGCCACGCGCGGCTTGCTCATCGGAACGCCTCCGGAATCGGGGTCAGGTCGCTATAGCGAAACACAGGCCCCTTCTGGCACACATAAACACCGTTAATCTGACAATGACCGCACTTACCTACGCCGCATTTCATGTGCCGCTCCAGCGACACATAAACCTGCTCACGCCGAAGCCCCATGTTTTGGAGTTCGATCAGCACGAACTTATACATGATGGGCGGCCCGCACACGATTACCACCGTATCAGCAGGCTTGAGCTTCACCTTGGGCAGGAGCGTGGTGATGACGCCGACGCTCCCCTTCCATTTCGGGTCGCCCCGGTCCACGGTTTCTATATAGGTGACGGCCTCCGCTTTCGCCCAGGCCACGGTTTCATCGCAAAAGAGCCGCTCCGCCGGCGACTTGGTGCCGTAGAGAATCGTAACACGCCCAAACTGTTTGCGATTATCGAGGACATACTGGATCGCCGAACGCACGGGCACGAACCCGATCCCGCCGCAAATGAAGAGCACGTCCTTGCCCTGCATAGCGCCATCCACGGGGAAATGGGTGCCGAACGGGCCACGGATACCGACCTTGTCGCCCGGTTTCAGCCGGTGCATGGCGCCGGAGACGTTGCCGACCCGCCGCACGACCATTTCAAACGATCCTTTCCGGGTGGGTGAGGACGAAATCGAGATCGGCGCCTCACCCATACCGGCAATGGAAATTTCCACAAACTGGCCAGGCAGATGTCCCAGTTCGCGACCGGAATCCAGCCGGAAAGCAAAAGCTATTTCCATTTCCGTGACGGGCTTCGCCTGGAGTACCGTCGCCGGCTCCGGCCGGTAGATATCAGTCACCTGCGCTTCCTTGGCACGCGCCATTACGACTCCTCCTGCAAGCGGTTATAGACTTCCACCGGGTTGGCAATCTTGCTGACACACGCCGAGATACAGCGTCCGCATCCGACGCAGGCAATCTGGCCGATTTTCTCCGGCATGTATTTGCCCTTGCGGTAATACCGGTGCCGGTAGCGCTCCGCCCGGCTCTTGCGGAAATTATGCGCGCCGGCCACGGTCGCAAAATCCTTGAGCAGACAGCCATCCCAGGTCCGGCAACGCACGCCGCGCTTCAGGTCCCAGCCAACCTCGTCCTGCACGTCGAAGCAATAGCAGGTGGGGCACACCAAGTTGCACGACCCGCACGAAAAACAGCGGCGCGCCTTTTCCTCCCACACGGGATGATCGTAAGAACGCTCCAGGAGCGCCGGCAATTCCTTGAGAGAGACGCGCAGATCGTGTTTGCGAAGCAGTTTCTGGTTGTCCTGCCAGACCTGTTCCCGGCGAGCTAAGTTGACAGCATCGGCCTCGGGCGCCTTCGCGATGTCAGCCAGGAGCGCGGCGCCCGCCGCCGTGCCGGCTTCCGCCACATATATGTCAGCCACCCGCGTAAGCAGGACGTCGAATCCCTGACTCACCGTGGCAGTGCCCATGCACCCAGCGAAACCATTGGGAGAGGCAGACTGGACATCACAGGCTACGATGACGGCCTTCTCACGGCGGGAGCGGTAATGAATATCATCGTTATCGGCGGCAAACAGGGCATCCATCTGCAAGATGGCCACTAAGTCGTAGGGATGCACGCCCAACAGGACAAACGGTTCGTCGGAAAGAAGAGTCTTAAATCCGGCGGCGCCGTCAAAGGCCAGGAGCGGCTCGCGCGCCGGCTGGAAAAACATTTTGGGAGGTAGAATCGTGACGTCGTAATCCAGGCGCAAATCGGACGAACGGCCCAGCGGCGCAAACTCAAACCGATCGCCCTTAGCCTGCACGCCGATAACTGCCTGAGTGCGGATCAGTCCCGCCACCCACTGGTCCAAGGCTTGCTGGCTCAATTTGACAGTCCGCATATCCCACCTCGTTACGATTAATACGCGCTATTCAACAACCACCCCGACCTATCGCCACGATCCTTTCAAAGCGGGTATAAAAACATAAAAGCAAAAAAAAAGCAACACCTGATCCTCGCGAATATTCACGGGCGCTAACGGCAAGCCGTACGGCACCACGTCGGCACAAAATACCCGGCAACCACTTAGCGTCAAAGGTGCTGACACGGGAGGTCAGCGGCAAGATTATTTGCCTTCCTTGGACAGGACGGCGATCAGACGGCACAGTTTTTCGCACTTATCCTGGAGCTCCTGTTTGCGGGTCCGTTGTTGCTCGATAACTTCGGGCGGGGCCCTTTGCACAAACTCGACACTTTCCAACTTGCGGGTAACGAACGTGAGATTGCCGGAGGCTTTGGTCAATTGACCGTTCAGACGCTGGACTTCCGCCTGCACGTCAATTAACCCCTCGATCGGGATAAAAATAGTGCCCAACTTGCTGATTCCGTTGATCATGCGGACCGGGTGAAAGTCCGGATCAACGGTTAGTGATTCCGCGCGCAACAGGGAAGCAATTGAGGCCCCATCGGCCCGCAGGAGTTCGGTCATGCCGGCGTTCTCGGGTCGAATGATGTACCGGATTTTCAGAGCGGGTGAAATATCGTAATCGGCTCGCAGAGTCCGCCCGACACGGATCAGATCATGCTTGTTTTCCACGTATTCCACCGTGCGGCCGTCAATCCCCCACTTGCCCAGCTCATCCAAGTCAAAAGCTTTAGGCCAGGGCCCCGCCATGATGGAATCCGTTTCGGCGCCGTAGCCCATTGCATGCCAAAGCTCTTCCGTTATGAATGGGATGATGGGATGCAGAAGTGTTAAGGCATTGGCAAAGACATAATGCATGACCTGCAGGGTCTGCGTACGCCGGGCAGGGTCTTCCGCATTGAGCCCGATCTTGGCATATTCGATATACCAGTCGCAGAACTGGTGCCACACGAACTCATACAGGGTTTTGGCAAGATCGTTAAGCCGGCACCGTTCCAGATTCTCTGTACAGACGGCAATCGTGTCATGCAGGCGGGCCAAGATGTGCTTGTCGTCCGGCGTAAGCAGGTCGGAATTAAAGGATGGCGCTTCGAGATGGACCGGGGTATCCTTGGTATGCATCTGCATGAACCGGGCGGCATTCCAGAGCTTGGTCAGAAAATTGCGCCCCAGCTCAAATTTCTCCTTGGCCAGATGCACGTCCTGGCCTACGGCCGTAACCATAACCAGGCTGAACCGGAGGGCATCGGCGCTAAAATCCTTGATGATCGCCAGCGGGTCAATGGAATTGCCCAGACTCTTGCTCATCTTGCGGCCCGTGTCATCCCGGACCGTGCCATGGATATAGACGGTGCGGAAGGGAATATCGCCCATGAATTCCAGGCCGGCCATGATCATGCGCGCCACCCAGAAGAAGATTATTTCCGAGCCGGTAACCAGGGTGTTGGTGGGATAATAGAACGCCAGGTCTTTGTTCTGCTTGGGCCACCCCAACGTGCTGAACGGCCACAGCCACGACGAAAACCACGTGTCGAGCACGTCCTCGTCCTGCTGGAAGCCTTTGGAACCACAGGCCGGGCAGGCGGCTGGATGGCCCTTGGCCGCCCACTCATGGCGGCAGGCCTCACAGTAAAACACCGGAATCCGGTGCCCCCACCAGATCTGACGCGAAATACACCAGTCGCGGATATTTTCCATCCAGTCAAGATAGACCTTGGTCCACCGTTCGGGCATAAACTGAATACGGCCATCCTTGACGACCTCAATGGCGGGCCGGGCCAAGGGCTTCATGCGTACAAACCATTGCAGGGACAGACGCGGTTCGACAACCGTGTCGCACCGGTAACAATGACCCACGGCATGGGCATGGTCCTCGATTTTCTCAATCAGACGGGCTTTCTGCAAATCCTCCACGATCTGCCGGCGGCATTCAACACGATCCAGGCCGCGGTATGGCCCGGCGTTTTCGTTCATCGTGCCGTCCTCATGCATGACGTTGATCGGCGTCAGGCCGTGCCGCTGGCCAATTTCAAAGTCATTGGGATCGTGGGCGGGCGTCACCTTGACCACACCGGTGCCGAATTCCGGGTCCACGAAGTCGTCCTCGATCAAGGGCAGCGGCCGGTCCAGGACAGGGAGTATAAACTGCATGCCCTTCAGGTGCGCGTAGCGTTCATCGCGGGGGTTGACGGCCACGGCCACATCCCCCAAGAGCGTTTCCGGACGGGTCGTGGCCACCACGACGGAATCTTTTTTCTGCCCTTTTTTCAGCGGGTAACGGATGTAATACAGTTTGCCGGCCGTTTCCACATGCACGCTTTCCTCGTCGGAGAGCGCCGTATGACAGCGCGGACACCAGTTGATAATATAGTTGCCGCGATAAATAAGCTTCTTGTCATATAGCCGCACAAAAACTTCCGCCACGGCGTCGCTGAGCCCCTCGTCCATGGTAAACCGCTCGCGATCCCAGTCGCAGGAAGCCCCCAGTTTCTTTAACTGCTGGATGATCGTCGAGCCATACTGCGCGCGCCATTCCCATACCCGCTTGACAAACTGTTCGCGGCCCAGGTCGGAGCGTGTCTTGCCCTCCTTGCGAAGCGCGCGCTCCACGACATTCTGGGTCGCGATGCCGGCATGGTCCGTACCGGGCAACCAGAGCGTGTTGCGGCCCTGCATATGGCGCCAGCGGACGAGGATATCCTGGATCGTGACGTTCAGCGCATGACCCATGTGCAGAATACCAGTCACGTTGGGGGGTGGGATCACGATGGTATAGGGCGTCCCACCGCGGCCAGCCTCGGCATGAAAAGCCCGCGTGTCCAGCCAGCGGGCATACCACTTATCTTCCACTTTTTGGGCGTCGTACGTTTTATCAAGTTCGAACATCGGCAATTCCAATGCGGGCTATGCCCGCAACCCAAAGAATTTGCCCGCTAAACACGCGAAAGGAACGCTAAATTTCAAAGGAAAGTCTTTTCTTTTTTCGCGTCCTTTCGCGTGTCTCGCGGGCAATGTTCCGGTTTCTTTTCTTGTTTTTTATGGCGGTTTCTGGTGGATAAGGTGCTAATCTGAATTCAGATTTCGATTTCTGCATTCTGCATTCTTCATTCTGCATTTTTTCCGGTGCGCTTCCGGCGCGCGGCCTGCTCGTCCTTGAAGAGCTTGTATTCCACGCCATCCACCAGGGCCTCCCAGGAGGCTTCAATGATATTTTCGGAAACGCCCACCGTGCTCCAGGTATCCGTGCCATCGCTGGACTCGATGATCACCCGTGTCTTGGCCGCCGTCGCCTCCTTGGGATCAAGAATGCGTACGCTGAAATCGGTGAGCGCCACCTTGGCGATCGCCGGGTAGAACCGCGTCAAGGCCCGGCGCAGGGCATTATCCAGGGCGTTGACGGGTCCATCGCCCTCGCCGGCCGTATGTTCGATCTCGTTGCCGACTTTCACCTTGATGGTCGCTTCCGACAGGCAGGGTTCATGCTTGCCGCGTTTTTCGACAATCACGCGATAGCCTTCCAGTTCAAAGAAGGCCTTATGGCGCTTCAAGACTTTCTGGATCAGGATCTTGAAAGAGGCGTCCGCCGACTCAAATTGGTAGCCTTTCTTTTCCAATTGCTCCAGCTTGTTGAGCACCTCACGGATTTCCGGAGAGGACTTGCTTATTTCCTCGCCCATTTCAACGGCCTTGAGCAGGACGTTACTGCCGCCGGAAAGCTCCGAAATCAGGATGCGGCGCACGTTGCCCACTGTTTCCGGCGGAACATGCTCAAAACTGCGAGGATTCTTTTCCACCGCATTGACGTGCATGCCCGCCTTATGGGCAAACGCGCTTTCCCCCACGTAGGCGGCCTGGCGGACATGGAGCGTGTTCAGTACATTGTCCACGAACCGCGAGAGATCCATCAACCCATCCAGATTATCCTTACAGCGGCAGGCGCGTCCCAGCTTCAGCACCAGGCTGGGGATAATCGCGCACAGGTTGGCGTTGCCACAACGCTCACCGTAGCCGTTGATCGTGCCCTGCACCTGGACAGCGCCGACCCGCACCGCCTCGATGGAATTGGCAACCGCCAGTTCGGCATCGTTATGACAGTGAATACCCACCGGCATCGCCACGGCCGCGACCACGGAGCGGGTAATATCGGCGATTTCATGCGGCAAACAACCTCCGCGGGTATCGCACAGCACCAGGCAATCGGCGCCGGCCTCCAGGGCCGATCGCAGAGTGGCCATCGCATAAGTCGGACTATCTTTATAGCCGTCAAAGAAATGCTCGGCATCGTAGATCACCTCTCGACCGCGCTGTTTTAGATAGGCCACCGTGTCCCGGATCATGGCCAGGTTTTCGTCCTCGGTCGTCCGCAGAACATCGGTTACATGCAGGCGCCAGGCCTTGCCGAATATGGTGACAACAGATGTCTGCGCTTCAATCAATTTCAGTGTGCCCTGGTCCTCGCCCACCGGCGTGCGGGCGTGGCGCGTGCTGCCAAAGGCCGCCACTTTGGCGTGCTTGAACTTCTTCATCCGGATTTCCCGGAAGAATTCCATGTCCTTCGGGTTGGATGCGGCAAATCCGCCCTCGATATAATCAACGCCAAATTCATCCAACCGCAGGGCCACACGGATTTTACCGGCAACTGAAAGTGAAACACCTTCCCCTTGCATGCCGTCACGCAGGGTCGTATCATAGATTTGAACGTTCTTCATTGCTCAGCTCTCCTGATCATTTCCGCCGGACTTTGGCCTTGACCGCCGACTTACCCCGCGCAACGCGGGACTTGTCCAATCGAAACGCCTTGTGCAGGGCAATCATGGCCTTATCGGCCAGCGCTTTGCGGACGATCACCGAGATTTTGATCTCGGAGGTCGAAATCATAAGAATATTGATGCCCTGTTCGGCCAGCGTCTTGAACATCTGGAAGGCAACGCCCGAATGGCCACGCATACCCACCCCCACGATGCTGACCTTGGCAATATCCGCGTCCACGTTCACGGCTTGTACTCCCACGCCTTTGGCCGCGGTCTGCATCACGCGCCGCGTCTTGGCCAGATCCTCCTCGGGCACGGTGAACGAAATATCCGTTATTCCCTGGGCACTGATGTTCTGAACGATCATGTCGATATTGATGCTGGCGCCGGCCAAATCCTTGAACAGCTGCGCCGCCACGCCCGGATGATCGGGCACGCCCGCCAGGGTGATTTTGACCTCGTCTTTATCCGCCGAAACGCCTCTGACAACGATATCTTCCATACTCTTGACCTCTTCTTTTACGATGGTTCCCGGCACCTTGGAAAAACTGGATAACACTTCCAGCTCCACGCCGTATTTCTTGGCAAACTCGACCGACCGCGACACAAGCACCTTGGCGCCCAGACTGGCCAGTTCGAGCATCTCATCATACGCGATTTCGTCCAGCTTGCAGGCCTTTTTAACGATGCGCGGATCAGCCGAATAGACACCTTCGACGTCGGTAAAAATCTGGCACCGGTCGGCCTTCAACGCGGCGGCCAAAGCCACGGCAGTGGTATCGGAACCGCCCCGCCCGAGTGTCGCAATATCGTGCTCCGGCGTCTGTCCCTGAAATCCGGCCACGATCACAATTTGACCGGCCTTCAAATGCTTCCAGACCCGCCGGGGATTAATTCCCATGATCTTGGCCTTGCGATGCATGGCATCGGTAAAAATCCCGGCCTGGGGACCGGTCAGTGAAACAGCGTCCGCCCCCATGGCATGCAACGCCATCGCCAGTATAGCCACGGACACCTGCTCGCCCGTGGACATGAGCATGTCCATTTCCCGATCGCTGGGCGTAGCGGTGATCTGATGCGCCAACTTGATCAGGTCATCCGTGGTATCCCCCATCGCGCTGACAATCACCACGACCTGATGCCCGCCCTGGTGGGTTTCCAGAACCCGGGAAGCTACGCGCCGGATACAGGCTGCGTCCGCCACCGAGCTGCCGCCAAATTTCTGAACGATCAATCCCATATTTGACTTCCTGCCTGGTTTGATTACCCCGGGGCTAAAAATCCTCAATCCGGAATCGGACGGTTTTTGCGCCCACCACCGGCAGGGTGTCCAATTCGTCCAAGGCCGCCCGGAACGCTTTTTCCTTGCCATGATGCGTGATGATAATGACCGGAACCTGCCGGCCCGCAATATTTTCCTTTTGCAGGATCGAGGCGATGCTGATGCCGTGCCGCCCCAAGACCACCGCAATCTGGCCAAACACACCGGGCTTGTCCAAGAGAGTCAGGCGCAGATAATACCGGACATCGGTCTCCCCGACCACCTTCACTTTGCCATGGGGGTTATAGTTGACGAACCCCGGCGCGCGCCGCGCGGCATGGCAGACCAGATTGCGCGCCGCATCCACCACATCGCTTAGAATTGCACTGGCGGTCGGATCGCGCCCCGCCCCCTTGCCGTAACAGAGGACATCACCGACCTCGTCGCCCTCGATCAGCACGGCGTTGAACACGCCGCTCACGGAGGCGATGATGTGTTCCATGGGCACAAGCGTCGGACACACACGGACGGCCACGTCGCCGTTCTCCTGCTCAATAACCGCCAGCATCTTGATGCGGTACCCCAACTCCAGGGCATAGCGTAAATCCAACGCGTCCAACCCCCGGATTCCCTCCACGGCCACCTCCTGCATGGGCACGTTAAAACCGTACGCCAGCGAAGCCAATATGACCGCCTTGTGCGCGGTGTCAATACCATCAACATCCAGGGCGGGGTCCGCCTCGGCAAAGCCCGCTTTCTGGGCCTCCTTCAGGGCCGTCGAAAATGACATCCGGTTTTGCTCCATGCGCGTCAAGATATAGTTACAGGTACCGTTCAAAATACCGTAAATACTTTGGATATGATTGGACACCAGACCCTCACGCAGGGAGCGGATCAACGGAATGCCCCCACCCACGCTGGCCTCGAAAAAGATATCCGTCCGGTTCGCTTCCGCCAACTTAAACAGCTCGGCGCCGTGCTCGGCCAGGAGCGCCTTGTTGGCAGTCACCACCGGCTTGCCGCGCTGAAGGGCCTGGGTAATCAGATTCCGCGCCGCACTCAGACCGCCGATGAGCTCAATGACTATTTCAACATCAGGACTGGCGACGACAGCCTCGGCATCGCGGGTCAAGACCCCGGGCGGCACGCTGAAGCCGCGATCGCTTTCGATATTAATATCAGCGATGCGCCGCAGTTCGAGCTTGAGCCCCGTCCGGTTTTCGAGCAGGCCCTGATTTTTGTGGAACCCCATGACCACACCGGCGCCCACTGTGCCGAATCCCAGCAAACCTATACCCACGGTTTTCATTCAGATTTCTTCCTGGCCGTTACCCCAGCCGGTAATGGCTGAAAAACGGTGTAAAACTCAATAAAAATAGCAGTTCACCCGTGGCTTGCAAGCGAAATAACAGCCATGCTTGTCGGGCCGGACGACGGCCTGCCCGCAGAAGTTTACCCGCCGGGAGTTCACCCGCCTCCGGGGAGGGGCGGCGCCGAAGGCGACCAGGGCCTTGGAGAAGGTGGGATGGCAGGCGGCAGGCACCTCAGACTTTGAATCGTCAAAAACGAGCGGGGCACGCTCCAGCCTGTTTTATTATCTTTACAGGCAATATTAACGCACGGGGGTCCAGTCCGACCCGCCCCAAACACCACCGTCGTTGAGAATTAATCCGTTTACCAACGAGTAGATGTAACGTGACTTCATGGAATGATACCTACGTTGCGTAATAGGGCGTTCGTTGGAGCCGTTCCTCCCACGCCGTCCGGAACCGGCTGGCCGGTAAAATGCGTCAGTGCAGTCTGGGTCTGTTTCAGAGCGCCACGGGCGGTGTCATAATTGGGGTTAAACTCCAGCGCCTTTTCCAGCAGAACATAAGCCTGGTTCAGATGGGAACGAGCGTCGGACG
>VSJD01000272.1 GCA_008636095.1 Kiritimatiellota bacterium
GTTGCAGGATGCCTTGTAGCATGTGTGACATGCCGCCAATAGTGTAAGTCATATCTGAAAAGAAACCGGGATATTTAAGCATTGCGTTGAACACGTCTTCCGCCTGGCGGGCGTATGCAAAAGCTTCTGAAACGCGGTTTTTAGCCGCCAGTTCTTGAGACTTGATAATGTAAAGCCCGCCAAGGTTGATTAGCTTGTGGGGAGAGTAAGGATCGTATTTTGTGGCGGCTTCAACCTCGCGAATTTTATCATCCACCGACACGGGAATATTCCGGCCCGTATAGTTGGGGTAAATCAATGCACGGTATTCTTGCAGGCGGACGTTCCATATGTAGTAGTCCATGGATTTTCGCAGATATAGAAGGGTTTGTTCGTCAAATCGGCCGGAAGAGGCCAGCGCGATGGCTATTTTCAGGTACTGGTCTCCCTTTCTACGCGACCAGTCGTCCCGGAATACGGCCCAGCCGCCCGCAACGGCGGCTATGGTCAACAGCATGTAAACAAAGCGGGGTATGGTTAATTTTATCTGTAGTCCCACGCCTGCCTTCTCAACGTGCATGACATATATGCCGGTTAGCATGCCGGCAAAGCTCCATAGCAGGGTGGGCGCCAGGGGAAGCTGTAAAGGAAAATCCATCAGCGCGTTGATACTCAGCCCGACAATTCCGGTCATCAGACACAGAGACAGCAGGCGGGGTTCGTAGATTTTGGCGCTGGTCCCGATCCGCCAAGTCATCACCAGAAGGGTCAGAAAGACACCAAGATACGCCAAGCCGCCCAAAATTCCCAGTTCCACAAAGGCTTGTTCAAGGTCGTTATGCATCCGGCTGGGGCGCGCATACATTGAAAAACCGTCGGGAGGCGTCGGGAAGACGGCTTGGTAGTAGGCGGGATACACCGTATGAAAAGCCCCGATGCCCACACCGTGAAAAGGACGGTCCTTGATCATGGCCAGTCCATTCAGGTCGTAGGCAACACGTACGTCGTTATTGTCTTGCATGGTCATCCGGATAAGACTGCGAACCTGCTCAATTACGCTTTGCATCCCGAGCTTACCCCGCAAGCTAGTGCCGCCAATGGTCGCGAGACAAACTACGGCCAGCAGGATCAGAACTGTTTTGGTAAAGAAAGTTTTAATGGTTTGCCGATATTGTTGATGCAATAACAGCCAACTTACGAAAAAGATTGCCGCGCATAGGGCGGAAAGCCAGCTGGCGCGGCTACGGGTATACAACAAGGTGATCACACCCATGGCGAATAACGTAATTGCGGCAAGCCGGGCCAGCCTTTTGCGGCTGGACAGGAACAAGTAAAAAACGGCAGGCAGGGTCAACACCAGGTAAGAACCAAACAAATTTTTATTGGCCTGGGTGCCGGCGGGAGGGGCTACTTGGCAGAAATAGTCCAGAAATAAATTATGGTGAAAAAAAGGCAGTGTGTCGGCAATGGGCTTATCCATCCCATCCGGAAAATGAACGGCGCGCAAGAGGGCGGTAAATCCGGCGGTAACATAATTCCATGGCGGGAAAACGGCCGTAACGCTGGCGTCGGTGATGACATGGAACTGGGCAATGCCGATCAGGCAGTTAAATCCAACCCCAAAAGCCACCATCCACAACAGGCTTGTATACCATTTTTCATGACGTAGCAGATAAATGAACCCAAACACAGCGGTATATCCTGAAAAATGCTTTAAAGACCACCAGCTGTGATAGGGGCTAAGAGTCCACAACATGGATAGAGCAGAAAAAAAAATCAAAAAAACCACCAGCCATATGATGGGTGGCGCGCGGAACGTGATCACATTCTGGCGCCGGTTCAGGCAGAAGAGAAAACAGGCAATTACCAGGATTATGACGGTCCAGTGGGTCAAATACCAGCGGGAGTCGCCGGACACCTCGGCAACGGAAATGTCATAGGATACTGACACTGCCAATAGGGATAGGGCAATCAGAAACCGCCCGAATTTATAGAACCAGACCGGGGTTTCCGGTACACGTACAGAGGCGGCCGTCTTTTTGGCAGTCTTTTTGGTTATGGGCATACGCGCCACGATAGATGTAAAGATTACTACTGTCAAGATTGCCCAGGGTGGGAATGACAGCACGTAGAGTGTGGAGCGTATAGCGTAAAAGCGCGGGAATCGTCAAAAACGAAACAGGCTGGAGCGGGTCACGCTCCAGCCTGTTTCGTTATCTTTTACAGACTACTTTACTGCACGGGGGTCCAGCCAGGCCCACCCCAAGCGCCACCTTGGTTGAGGAGGATTCCGTTCACCAACGAGTAGATGGACCAATAGCCTTCACGATACACGGCCAAGTCGGACTTACCGTCACCGTCATAGTCCCCTCGCACCGGGGTCCAGTTCGACCCGCCCCACACGCCACCGTTAAGCATGATCATTCCGTTCGCCAACGAGTAGATTGACCAATAGCCGTGACTGTAAACGGTCAGGTCGGACTTGCCGTCACCGTCATAGTCCCCTGATACCGGGGTCCAGCTCGCCCCACCCCATTCGCCAGCGTTGAGCAGGATCATTCCGTTCGCCAACGAGTAGATCGACCAATAGCCGGCACTATACACGGCCAGGTCGGACTTACCGTCACCGTCATAGTCCCCGGGCACCGGGGTCCAGTTCGCCCCACCCCATTCGCCAGCGTTGAGCAGAATGATTCCGTTCGCCAACGAGTAGATTGACCAATAGCCGTGACTGTACACGGCCAGGTCGGACTTGCCGTCCCCGTCATAATCCCCTGACACCGGAGTCCAGTTCGCCCCACCCCATTCGCCAGCGTTGAGCAGGATCATTCCGTTCACCAACGAGTAGATTGACCAATAGCCGTGACGATACACGGCCAAGTCGGCCTGACCGTCACCGTCATAGTCACCTGGCACCGTGATGTATTCAGCCCCGCCCCATTCGCCAACGTTGTTGAGGATGGTTCCGTTCGCCAACGAGTAGATGGTCCAATAGCCGTGACGATACACGGCCAGATCGGTCTTGCCGTCTCCGTCATAGTCCCCAAATACGTCCGTAGCAATCACTCCCATTTGAGCGGCAACGGGACTATGGAAAGTAAAGGTCAACCGCGTTTCGAAGCCGGAATCACCGTTGGTGCCGCTGTTATAGGCATAAACGATGTTCGTGCCGCCGGCAATCCGGGTAAATTCCGTCGTCACTTCAGTGGTGTCTCCTTCACTGACGTTATTGGAAGTGTAATGCGTGACATAGCCTGCGAGCAAGTTGGTCGCTCGGTCCACAGGAACGCCCCACTCGGCCAGCAGTGTGTCAGAGATAAAGGCCTTGAGATAACTGGTGGTATTGCTTTGGCCATTCACCTTCAGACCTATGCCCGCACGGCCGCCGCCAATGTCGCCGACTTCCGGGCTCACATCCATGTAATGCGCGGTGGTGCACATGATCATGCCTTCCATAAACGCCGCATCATTGGTATCCGCCACGAACAAGGGCGCACAACCAACGTGCGCCTGGTAATTCGTCGTGTCTCCACTACGCCACGGCTGGCAACTAAGGACATCCGTTTCCAGAATGCCTTCTCCAGCCGGATTGGTTGCCACGGTCGGCGTCCATACAAAGCGCTCTATTTCGCCAAAGCCCATCAAACTGGTCGGGCGCGCATGCAGGGTCATGTTAAACCGGAACGGCGTGCCGTTCGTCCGATACGCGCCGGTATCCATGTAGGCCTTTTCTTGTTCTTCTGCATTCATTTCGGCAGTGATCGTCACACCCGTCGGGTTGTTCATGAGGTTGCATCCGATACTGACCGAGCCGACATTCGTATCCGCAATCTTGATGTTATGAACTGCGACCAGGTTAAGATCAATATTTGTAAACGCCATGTTGGCGTCATAGGCAGTGGGGCTTACATCAGCCGCGACTTTCACGCTGTTCATAGTCCCGCCGATTGTCCGGACCACGGTTACGGCAGTGGCGCTTACATCCTGGCTGCCGATCGTCAGGTCCGTTGCGACAACCTGTACATTAAAGTCGCCGGTAAAATAAGGATTCCAGGACGTATTAGTCCAAGTACAGATACCTTGCTCCACGTCGTATTTGGGCAACCCGTCTTTCAATGCGGGAAGAAGAGGAAGGAACGTGAGGACTTCGGGCTGGAACAACTGGCCAATCAGGCCGTTGGTTGACATGACACTGAGCATCACCTGGGCGGGATGTGTGATATCGACTATTTCGATCGTGGCCGTGACCGTCACATTACTACCATCGGCATTCGTGGCCCCAGTAACGATTGGGGTCGAGACCGAAATAGTTACCGTCGCCTGTGCGCTGATCGCCAATGCCACCAGCAAACCTGTCAGAACGACTACTGTTTTCATACCGCTCCTCCTGGTTGGATTAATTAAACACCGACGTTTCAGAGGGAAAAGAATCTGCAGCCTTTTAAAACGATTCTAAAACGATTCCTATACTTCTTTTCTAAAATAGATTATCCCTGCTAACTATGTCAACACTTATTTTCATTTATTTTTCAGGCACAGACAATATTAACGCACTGGGGTCCAGTCCGGCCCGCCCCACGCGCCTCCGTTGTTGAGGATGATTCCGTTCGCCAACGAGTAGATGGACCAATAACCGGCACGGTAAAAGGCCAGGTCAGACTTGCCGTCACCGTCATAGTCGCCGGGCACCGGGATGGAATCTGCATCGCCCCACGCCCCTCCGTTGATGAGAATTAATCCGTTCGCCAGCGAGTAGATGGACCAATAGCCGGCATTATACACGGCCAGGTCGGCCTTGCCGTCACCGTCATAGTCACCAGGCACCGGGATGGAATCTGCATCACCCCACGCGCCTCCGTTGAGCAGAATCATTCCATTCGCCAACGAGTAGATGGACCAATAGCCGGCATTATACACGGCCAGGTCGGACTTGCCGTCACCGTCATAATCCCCGGACACCGGGATGGAGTCTGTATCGCCCCACGCCCCTCCGTTGATGAGAATTAATCCGTTTGCCAACGAGTAGATGGACCAATAACCGGCATTATACACGGCCAGGTCAGACATGCCGTCACCGTCGTAGTCGCCGGGCACCGGGATGGAATCCGACCCGCCCCACGCCCCTCCGTTGATGAGAATTAATCCGTTTACCAGCGAGTAGATCGACCAATAACCGGCATTATACACGGCCAGGTCGGCCTTACCGTCACCGTCATAGTCACCGGGCACTGTGGTCCAGCCCGACCCACCCCACGCGCCCCCGTTGAGCAGGATCATTCCGTTCACCAACGAGTAAATGGACCAATAGCCCTCACGGTACGCGGCCAAGTCAGACTTGCAGTCACCGTCATAGTCGCCGACGACAGTCCGAACATACGCAGCATAAGCTTTGATGCACACGTTGGCAGTGGGATCGTCGGTTGTCATGTCGCTCCACGAAGTTCCATCTGCGCTCGTGTAACTTTGGCCGGGGGCGGACGTTGCCCGACTGCTGTATCCTGGCCTGGCGTATTCATACGCCACCGGGTATGTGTACGAGGAGTTGACGAATTCAATCACCACCGAAAACAACTGGCCGGATGCGAATGTCACCGGCGTGTTCAAGGCAACGGTGTGATAGCCGGAGTATGCGAAAGTGCCGGTTTGCGTCAACTCCAGGGTCCCGCTCCGGGGACTGCCAGCCGTTATGTTCCGGTAGATATAGATTTTATAATGCATATCAATATCCGTCGCGTAAAACCCCACGCCGCGCAAGGTTCCGCTGTTCGTGGCGGTAAAAATGTTGGCGCCCCAGGCGTTCGTGGAGCTGTAGCCTGTTTTGCCTACCATGCCCAGCGGATCGTACTGATAAACCGAGTTGTAATTAGTGACGGCTTCCGCGTTGTTAAATGTCGCATTCTCGTCATAACCCATTTTTGAATCATAATAGGAACAGTAGAAATAACCATTGTCGCCCCAGTTCGTGCCCCAACTGTTCCGAACGATGAAAGCGCCGTTCCCGGCCGGGGTTTGCACGAAGTTTGTGGCGGCATAATTGTCATCCCAGCCGACAATCGCCACGGCATGATCGGAATTTGAGGTGCCGTAATAATAGAATGAGAAATTGGTGGAATTGTAATATAAGTTGGTAAAATCGGAGCACATGCTCACATACATGGCGCCATAGTTCACGACCGCCTGTTTGATGGTGGTGTTGTCCAGGGCAGAGGCTTTCAGGGAAAGAAACAGAACTTCCTGCACGTGTTTCTGCACGGTCAGGTTGGCAGGACTGTGGCCCGGGCCATTGGTGTAGGGATCGTCCACCTCATTAATGGGGCCCGACCAGCGCGTCAGGTAGGCCGTGGACATCACCGCATCGCCGCCATTGTTATACAGGTAGTCAAAACCATGATTATTTGCCATATTGTTGACTGAAAAATAGCGTTCTTCAGCCGGCATCAGGGTGGATTCCAGCGACGAATAAGTGGCAAACGCCCAGCAGGTACCATAGGGATCCTGATCTTTAATGGGCGTCAGCTTGCCCTGCGTCCGCAGGTCGTAGGATGACGGCAGGGCCCGAAGCGCGCGGGTATGGGCCGGGGTTCGGCCTTTCAGGTAGGAAAAATCCACCGGTGACGGAATATAACCAAGACCATGCCCGTCAACGGTTTTCATGGCGGCTGCCTTTTGGATGCGCTCCTGCTGATACTTAAGAAATGCGGGATTATCCGGCGCATATTGAAGTTCCTGCGCGCTGATCGTCAATGCCGCCAGCAAACATGTCAGAACGACTGCTGTTTTCATCCTGCTCCTCCCGGTTTGATTAACTAAACACCGAAGTTTACGAAAGAAAGAATCCGTGCCTTTTTAAACAATTCCTATACTATTTCAAGCTTATTACCCTCCAAAAACCACGTCAACACTTATTTCATTTGTTTTTTGGGGAACCATTGCCTATTTATGGTTTAAATCTACCCTCGTCCAGTATGTCAACATCTTTTTTAGATTTCTTTCTTGATAATGTTTAGTCTATGGGAAGAGCGAAAAATACGCTATTGGCAAAACCTGATTCGGGTGTAGGAGGAAACACTACAGGAATGGCGGATTGCCTGCCCTGCCTGTCCGCCGACGTGTCCTCCGACGTGTCCGGCGAAGCCTTGGCGAAGACGGAAGCCTTGGCGAAGACGGGAGCTTTGGCGAAGATGGGAGCGGAGTTGAAGAGCGGACTTATCCACACACAATATCTGGTGGCAGGCATTCCTCCGTCGTCCTGGGGATTCAGATGGTTATAGAAAATATACCCCTCAATCCGTGCCGCCGGCAACTCGTTACGGAACGAACGCATACGGGCGGGTGAAAACATCCACAGACAACATTAACGCACGGGAGTCCAGTCCGGCCCGCCCCACGCGCCTCCGTTGTTGAGGATGATTCCGTTCGCCAACGAATAGATGGACCAATACCCGGCACGATACACCGTCAGGTCAGACTTGCCGTCACCATCATAGTCACCGGGCACCGGGATGGAATCCGACCCGCCCCAGACACCACCGTTGATGAGAATTAATCCGTTTACCAACGAGTAGATGGACCAATAACCGGCATTATACACGGCCAAGTCGGCCTTGCCGTCACCGTCATAGTCCCCGGGCACCGGGATGGAATCTGCATCGCCCCACACGCCTCCGTTGATGAGAATTAATCCGTTCGCCAGCGAGTAGATGGACCAATAGCCGGCATTATACACGGCCAAGTCGGCCTTGCCGTCACCGTCATAGTCCCCAGACACCGGGATGTAATCTGCATCGCCCCACACGCCTCCGTTGATAAGAATTAATCCGTTCACCAATGAGTAGATGGACCAATACCCGGCATTATACACGGCCAGGTCAGACTTGCCGTCACCGTCATAGTCCCCGGGCACCGGAATGGAATCTGCATCGCCCCACGCGCCTCCGTTGATGAGAATTAATCCGTTTACCAGCGAGTAGATGGACCAATAGCCGGCATTATACACAGCCAGATCAGCCTTGCCGTCACCGTCATAGTCACCGGGCACTGTGGTCCAGCCCGACCCGCCCCACGCGCCTTCGTTGAGCAGGATCATTCCGTTCACCAACGAGTAAATGGACCAATAGCCCTCACGGTACGCGGCCAAGTCAGACTTGCCGTCACCATCATAGTCCCCGATTACCACCGCAGGTGTGGGAGCGGATTCATGGATCACCAAAGCATAAGGCTGGGGTCCGTTTGGCACGTTGTATCCGCTGACTCTGATCTGAATCGTTCCAGGGGTGACGGAAGACACATCAACGCCTTCCACATTGTTGAGCCGATCGGCACTTGTCAATCCATTAGGATAATGAACGACGCCATCGGGCATTGTAACCGTCAAATCCAGATCATTGACCAACTGTTCCGAAGCCGAGAGACTGGCCGGATAATCGGACCAACACAGCGTGATGCTGAGGCGGTTGGTTCCGGAGGGGATAAACGAGTACTCCTTGGTGACCCCCGTGACTATGGCGTCAACCGAGTTTGTCATATCATAATATGCATTGGTCCGACCCGATGAAGGAAAGAGGGTGTTGACCAAGTCCACCTGGCCCCAGCCTTCGACATTGTTTGGCCGCGTGCCCGGTATCTCGAGATACTGACCCCAGCCGTACTGACCCGGTGACAGGGAACGGGCACCATTGACCATGACCGCTTTCATTAAGGCTGCGCTGGGCGCGGCAAAGCCGCGATACTCCTGAAGATACTGGCGCACCAAAGCGGCCGCTCCAGCTGTCAATGGCGTGGACATACTCGTGCCGCCGCAAAACGTATAATAATTGCTGGCGGCATTAGCCAGCACCCCGTCGCCCGTGCCCCATAACGTTTCCGCCCCCGGCATGCTGGAACGACAGGAAATGATATCCGTGCCCGGCGCCACGATATCGGGCTTGAACCGCCCGTCAACACACGGGCCGCGACTGGAGAAGGCCGCCATGCCCTGGTATGTGTCAAAAGCGGTGGAGATCAAGTCGTTACGGATCGGATCGACGGGATAATAAACAAGCCAGCTCCCCGTGCCGTAAACATAGGCCGAATAGCCGCCCGATCCGGAAGGTCGCTTGGACTCGGCCGCGCCCACGGTCATCACATTCTTGGCCGTGCCGGGCGCACCGATCGCGGTTGCATCAATCACGCCATTACCGTCTGCATCTTTGCCGCTATTGCCGGCAGAGAACAGGACGAGCATGTCCCTGACATCCCACATAAACTGGTCGGCGCTTTGGGAGTCAACGGTATATTCCCCATAAACGGAAGACCCCCAACTATCGGTATGGATCCGCGCGCCCCCGGCATAGGCTTGCCAAAAAAGATTGGTTAATTCGTCGGGAATACCCCCCAGATGTCCGCCACTATCCATGATACTTTGCATCACCAGCGATGCTTCATAGGCCGCACCCCGGAACAAACCGTTACTCCAGGCCGCGCCACTGCCCAACACAGATCCGGCCACATGCGTGCCATGCCCACCATTCGTGGTTGAATCGGACCAGTCATTGCTGCGGCCCAAGGCAAAGGCGGCGATGACACGGTTGCTGAAATCCGGGTGAATAGTGTTGGTATTGCCGGTGTCCAAGCCCGTATCGGCCACGCACACGACTTGTCCTGAACCCGTAAGATTATAGTTGGTCCACAGGCTTTGCACATTCATGTGTTCACTATCTGTAGCCACATTGTTGTGCAGTTGCGGCACAACATAGACCTCGATGAATTCGACTTCGGGCAAGCCCAGGATTTCGGACGCGCTTGCCACGGACATTCGGACGCGCAGCAATCCACGGCGCCCGCTGGACGCAACCGACATGACCTGCCCATTTAGGCCCAGGACGGCATCCCGCACCACGGAAACCGCTTCGGAAGAAAAGGTCTGGATCGTAAAGGTCTCATCCGATACTGCGACAGGACCGAAAGGGTTCCGCGCCCCGGCAACCCGGCGGCTTAGCGTGGGATCTATTTTGTAATCCGGTTTAAATGGACCTATCCACTG
>VSJD01000271.1 GCA_008636095.1 Kiritimatiellota bacterium
CACAGATTCCAGCATCGCCACCTGGCTGAGCTGGTCGGACGTCAGTTCTACGATAAAGGCGTTATCAGGCAGATAACCGCCCAGCCGTGCGCCGGTTTGTTCCACCGCCTGTTTCCATGCCTGTTGAACGGGGCCGGTAAATTGGATGATGAACGGCAAACGCCTGCCCGCATCGCCAAACTGCGCCAGCATGGATTTTGAATCAGCGGATATTTTGTTTTGCGCGTTTAGCACGCCACGCCGAGCCTGTTGTGCGGCGGCCGAAGTGTCGACGATAGCGTTCCGCAACCGGATACATGATTCCGTGTCCGGCGAGCCAGCCAACGACAACGACGGCAGTAGTGCCGCCCAAAGCGCTCCCACCAATATCCACAAGACGCCACATTGCTTCATGACTAACCTCCTCATTGGTTGTTACTACCTGAATCTCGCACAAACATCAGTGCATCTGTTGTCTTTTAAAAAATAAATTCTTGCATATATGCATGCCTGGGGATTTTACAACTACTTTGGGATGCAGTTTATTTCGTTCCGGAAGACGATTCCACTTCTGATTTGATTTGATTACGTTTCACCGACAACTTGTTACGGAACAAACGGGTGTTGATACGGCAGGTATTTACCCCCGAGGACAGCCAGAACGCCCAGCCATGGTTGACAATCGGCCAGCCCATCGCCATCAAAATCGATCGCCACAGCATCCATAGACAACATTAACGCTCTGGGGTCCAATCCGACCCGCCCCAGACGCCGGCATTGATGAACATAATTCCGCTCGCCATCGAGTAAATGGACCAATAGCCGTCACAATACACGGCCAAGTCGGATTTGCCGTCACCATCATAGTCACCGGGCACTGGGATCCAACCCGGTCCGCCCCAGACACCTGCGTCGAGGAGGATTATTCCATAAGCCAACGAGTAGATCGACCAATAGCCGTCACAATACACGGCCAGGTCAGAATTGCCGTCACCGTCGTAGTCCCCGGGCACAGGGATGGAATCCGGTCCACCCCAGACACCTGCTTCGAGGAACATAATTCCGCTCGCCATCGAGTAGATCGACCAATAACCATCACGATACACGGCCAGGTCAGACTTACCGTCACCGTCATAGTCCCCGGGTACCGTGGTCCAGCCCGGCCCGCCCCAGACGCCGGCGTTGAGAAACATAATTCCACTCGCCATCGAGTAGATCGACCAATAGCCATCACGATACACGGCTAAATCGGTCTTGCCGTCACCGTCATAGTCCCCGGGTACCGTGGTCCAGCCCGGCCCGCCCCAGACGCCGGCGTTGAGAAACATAATTCCGCTCGCCATCGAGTAGATCGACCAATAGCCATCATTATATACGGTCAGATCAGATATGCGGTCACCGTCATAGTCACCGGGCACCGTAGCCCAGCCCGACCCACCCCAGACGCCGGCATTGAGAAACATAATTCCGCTCGCCATCGAGTAGATTGACCAATAGCCATCACGATGCACGGCCAGGTCGGATTTGCGGTCACCGTCATAGTCCCCGATGACCGAAGCATTTGGTTTCACGGTTATTGGAAGAAGAGAATAATACCAATCCCCATACCCAAGCTGGCCATAACCATTATTTCCCCAGACCGCAACGCTTCCATTAGCCAGCAAAGCCATTGAGTGAAAATATCCCGCGGCAATGGCAATCGCATTGGTGATGCCCCGCACTTGTGTCGGACGATTTGTGCAGGTCGTAGTTCCATTCCCAAGCTGTCCATACCAGTTATTACCCCAGGCCCAGACGGTCCCATCACTTTTAAGCGCCAGCGAATGATAACCATCTGCGGCAACAGCCGTCACCCCCGAAAGCCCGCTAACCTGCGTCGGCGTGCTTGTTTCGGTCGTTGTCCCGTCACCAAGCTGGCCATTCAAGTTATACCCCCACGCCCATACAGTTCCATCGTTCTTGAGTGCCAGCGAATGCGTCCAACCTCCTGCCATGGCTGACATGCCGGAAAGCCCGCTTACCTGAACCGGAGTATTTTTACTGATTACCGTGCCGTCGCCAAGCTGGCCATGATTATTCCAGCCCCACGCCCATATAGTTCCATCGCTGTTTTTTAGCGCGAACGAATGATACGAGCCGGCCGCAACCGCCGATGCGCCCGCAACCACTAATGTCTGCACTGGAAGATTTGTCGTGTTCCAAGCCCCATTGCCAAGTTGGCCTGAATCATTACGTCCCCAGGCCCGGACCGTTCCATCATTCATAAGTGCAATTGAATGCGCATAACCTGCGGTTACATTGGAAACCCCGGAAAGACCGGTCACCGGCACAGGAAGATTCGTGCTATCCCAGGTTCCATCGCCAAGCTGGCCATAATCATTATCTCCCCACGTCCGGACTGTTCCATCGTTCTTTAACGCAATCGAATAAGAATCACCCGCTTCAACTTTTAAAACTCCGGAAAGACCGATCACCGACACCGGCCGATTCGTGATAGTTGTCGTCCCATTCCCCAGCTGGCCATCACTATTCAATCCCCACGCCCGGACTGTTCCATCGTTCTTTAACGCAAGTGAATGATCGCCGCCGCCGGCTATACCTGTCACTTCGGTCAATCCATCCACTTCACCAAATGTCACCGCATAGCCAAGAATGCCGTTATCCAACTGGCCATCAAATCCGTCACCCCAGGCCCATACAGTTCCTGCGCTATCCATCACCATGGAAAAATATTTTCCGGCCGCGATAGAAACAATATTAGAGAGCCCGACCACCTGAACAGGCAGATTTGTGTTAATGAAAGTCCCATTCCCCAGCTGGCCATACCCATTATACCCCCACGCCCAGACTGTCCCATCGTTCTTGAGCGCCAGCGAATGATATTCGCCGGCCGCCACCGCCGACACATCCGAAAGCCCGGTCACCGGCACAGGAAGCGTATTAGCCGTCCAGCCGTTCGTTCCATTCCCAAGCTGACCACACGTGTTATTGCCCCAGGCCCGAACTGTCCCGTCGTTTTTTAACGCCAGCGAATGATAGCCGCCGGCCGCCACCGCCGACACATCCGAAAGCCCGGTCACCGGCACAGGAAGGTTTGTACTGGTCGTCGTTCCATTCCCCAGTTGACCATCACCATTCCATCCCCAAGCCCGGACTATTCCGTCGTTCTTTAACGCCAGCGAATGATAACCGCCGGCCGCAATCGCTGAAACATCAGAAAGATCACTTACTGGAACAGGAATGTTCGTGCTTGCCCAAGTGCCGTTCCCAAGCTGGCCATCACTGTTTTGGCCCCACGCCAGGACTGTCCCATCGTTTTTGAGCGCGAGCGAAAACCCATCAGCGTTGATCCCGCCGCCCCAATTCCATGTTATTCCGCCTCCGGCCACGGCCGTCATGCCCGCAAGCCCATTTACTTGAGCAGGCGTGTTTCTATCGGTCAGGGTCCCATCGCCCAGCTGGCCGAACTGGTTATTGCCACATGTCCACACGGTCCCATCGTTCTTGAGCGCCAGCGAATGCGAACCACCGGCCTTCATATCCGAAACACCGGAAATTCCACTGATTTGCTTGGGATAACTTGTATTTGAACAGGTTCCATCGCCAAGTTGCCCGAACATGTTATCTCCCCACGCCCAGATTGTCACATCGTTGCATATTTTGAACGCATGCGCGCCACCCGCAGCAATTCCGACCGCCTGCGCCGAAATCACGGTTAAAGACACGCTAAAAAGCGCGACAATAATTTTAACTGCTCTCTTGTTCATTGTTTTTTCCTCGTTTTTGTGATGATTTTTATTTTTTTAATCAAAAATCGTCAGGGACACGGGCATGCAATTACCAGACAAAAAAACACATTCCATTCATGGCCCGCCTCATAACTGACTACCTAATCGGCCTTACCGGCCGTCAAAATCGGTCGCCATCGGCATCCTGCCAACAAACGACCATCCGCAGACCATATTAACGCACGGGTGTCCAATCCGGCCCGCCCCACGCGCCTCCGTTGTTGAGGATGATTCCGTTCACCAACGAGTAGATGGACCAATAACCGGCATTATACACGGCCAGGTCGGCCTTGCCGTCACCGTCGTAGTCACCGGGCACCGGGATCGAATCCGACCCGCCCCACGCACCTCCGTTGATGAGAATTATTCCGTTCGCCAACGAGTAGATGGACCAATAGCCGGCATTATATACGGCCAAGTCGGACTTACCGTCACCGTCATAGTCACCGGGTACCGGGATGGAATCTGCATCGCCCCACGTACCTCCGTTGATGAGAATTAATCCGTTCACCAACGAGTAGATTGACCAATAGCCGGCATTATACACAGCCAGGTCGGCCTTACCGTCACCGTCATAGTCACCGGACACCGGGATGGAATCTGCATCGCCCCACGCCCCGCCGTTGATGAGAATTAATCCGTTTGCCAGCGAGTAGATTGACCAATAGCCGGCATTATACACAGCCAGGTCGGCCTTACCGTCACCGTCGTAGTCCCCGGGTACCGGGATGGAATCCGCCCCACCCCACGCCCCGCCGTTGATGAGAATTAATCCGTTCACCAACGAGTAGATCGACCAATAACCGGCAGTATACACCGCCAGATCGGCCTTGCCATCACCGTCATAGTCACCGGGCACTGTGGTCCAGCCCGACCCACCCCACACCCCTCCGTTGATGAGAATTAATCCGTTCACCAACGAGTAGATGGACCAATAGCCCTCACGGTACGCGGCCAAGTCGGACTTGCCGTCACCGTCATAGTCTCCTTCCACGGAAGCGTTCGATTCAGCGTTCAGGGCTTGGCTATAAAGGCCGATTGTCGTACCGACCATCAGCTCATCCCAAAAGAGAGTCTTAATTTGCGTCCCGTTTGGATAATTAGCCACCGTAATCCAGCTACTCCCGCCATAGGGCAAATAATAAAGTGTGCGTACTGACGCCAGAACGGGCACATCGTTAAAGGCGCCATCCTTACCGACGACAATAACAGGTCCGACATCGCGGCCAAGGATTTCACCACTCCCAAAATCACCCGGCAAACCGTTCGTAGTCAACATACTCCAGGTTGAACCGGCATCCCGATAATAAGCAACTACACCGTACCGAGATGGGTTCAAAGCATCCGGCAAAGTTCCGGAAGCATAAATGCCGCCGACCGAATCTTCTGCCATATCGCGGATATTCACCTCATTGGTCATATCCAGATCAACAGAAGACCCTATACGGTAAATGCCGCCTTGATCCCCTGCCTTGCTTTTTGACATCGCCGCGTAAATAATCCCCGCACCGCCTTCATTCCTGATAAGCAACTTATTAACGTCAACATTGGTTATCACGGCAGTCCAATTTGAACCGCTGTCCGTGCTGACAAAAACGCCGCCGCTCGGGCTGTCCAGCGAATAGCTGTAATAACCCAAAGCGACCAAACTACTGTTGGCCTTAACCGATTTGATTTCGCCATCGGTCAAGTTGTAATTTGTCCAATTAAAGAGCTGAACCCATGAGGAATCGTTCGTGCCGCCGCCGGTGGTTGTTTTATAGAGCCGGCAACTGCCGGCATAGCCGGTCATGCCGCTTGGATCATCTGAATCAATCGCACAGGAAAATACAATGGCGTCCGGAAAATCGCCGTCTGTCCAAACCGGGGTGGTGTTGAAATTGGTCGCAATGCGGACGCCGGCTTTGGAGGCGATCCAGGCAATAGTCTTGTTAGACAAGGCGTCAATATCATTAATCTGGAACGCCAACAGGCCGTTATTGAGTTCCACCACATCCAGGCCGGCGTTGGTTGAGCCACCAATACCTTTATCAGTGGTAACATAAATGAACTGCGAATTATTCGGGTCTACCTTTGTACACCCGGCATTAACGTGCATTGAAGGCGGCCGATACCCGCCGGGACGGGGCAACCCTATCCAACTGCCGTCCTCCCCTTTATTGGTGCTGACCGCCGCGCCATAATAAACTTCATAAGCGTTGGATGAGCCGTTACAGACAATATTAAGCCCGCTTCCGCCGCCGGAAAGAAGGCCACTCGTGTCAACATTAGTCCACGCCCCCCCATCGTCATCCGAATACGCCACCAATATCGTGGAGGAACCACCGCCCAGAAATAATCTGCCGTCTGGCCCGACCGCCACCTGACTTATGGACTGCTCCGTAACCCCCGCAACGGAGATTACCGAAAAAGTTGTCGCTGCACTAAAAGCGTCGTAATCATCCGATGACTTTAACAAGACAAAGTTTGTCTGATTATCACAGAGGACATAAACCTTATTACTAACCGGGTCGATGGCCAGCGACACAGAATTGCCGTAAAAATTAGTGCTGAGCGCAGCACCTAAAGTCAGGTTGCCAATGGTATTAAGCTCGCCGTGATATAGCGTCCGAGGATTCTCCGGGACCGCATGACTAACGGCGAAAAGATGCGAGTTTTTTATCAAAACAAAGCCTATCGTATCATTAATGTTCGTCACCAAGCTGCCGCTGGAGGTAGTACAACTCAAAAGACCACTGCTTAAACCGACATAAACCCTGCCCGACTCTTGATGGGCCGCCAACCATTCCGGGGCACCCAAATTGGAACTGGCATCCATGTCCGGCAAAACCGTAAAAACAAAGTTCGTGCCGAACGGCGTCGCGCTGGTATGATCCACGTCCGCGTAGAAGACCGAGTTGGCACTGTCAGTTGATGCAAAGACCCTGGTTTTATTGGTATCACCCGGAACCTGGATGGCATCTATCGTGCCAATAGTACCGCCATAGACTTCAAATGCTTGCGGCACGGCGTTGGTGACGCCGTAAGCGTGCGAAGCGAACAACAAAGCAACTGGAATAATCCCGCAATATAGCCGTTTCCAACAATTAGTTTTCGAGCGCATGTGACTTCCTCCTGGTTAAGACCGCTTCGTTTTTCGAACAATGACTGGTGAAAACATCCCCAGCCAATATTAACGCACTGGGGTCCAATCCGCCCCACCCCACGCACCTCCGTTGTTGAGGACGATTCCGTTCGCAATCGAGTAGATGGACCAATAGCCGGCATTATACACCGCCAGGTCGGACTTGCCGTCACCGTCATAGTCACCGGGCACCGGGATCGAATCCGACCCGCCCCACGCACCTCCGTTGATAAGAATTAATCCGTTCGCCAACGAGTAGATGGACCAATAGCCGGCATTATACACCGCCAGGTCGGACTTGCCGTCACCGTCATAGTCACCGGACACCGGGATGGAATCTGCATCGCCCCACGCGCCGCCATTGATGAGAATTAATCCGTTTGCCAACGAGTAGATGGACCAATAGCCGGCATTATACACTGCCAAGTCGGACTTGCCGTCACCGTCATAGTCACCGGGCACCGGGATGGAATCTGCATCACCCCACGCCCCTCCGTTGATGAGAATTAATCCGTTTGCCAACGAGTATATGGACCAATACCCAGCACGATACACCGCCAGGTCGGCCTTGCCGTCACCGTCATAGTCACCGGGCACCGGGATGGAATCCGCATCGCCCCACGCGCCTCCGTTGATGAGAATTAATCCGTTCACCAACGAGTAGATCGACCAATAACCGGCACTATACACCGCCAGATCGGCCTTGCCGTCACCGTCATAGTCTCCGGGCACCGTGATGGAATCCGACCCGCCCCACACCCCTCCGTTGATGAGAATTAATCCGTTCACCAACGAGTAGATGGACCAATAACCGGCACTATACACGGCTAGGTCGGACTTGCCGTCACCGTCATAGTCGTTTTCCACGGAAGCGTTCGATTCAGCGTTCAGGACTTGGCCATACAGTCCTTCGCTGGTGCCCACCATCAGCTCATCCCAGTAAAGGACGTTGATCTGCGAACCAGCCGGGTAAGTCAGCGACGACGACGTCTGCCACGCGGATCCTCCATGCGCCAAGTAATACAAGCTGACGCTCACGGCCATGATAGGCAAATCGTTGGTGTTGTTGTCCTTACCTACGGTTATCACCGGCCCCCGCCCGTTCACAGCCTGCAACTCCGGCGGCAACCCTGTGGTGGTGACTTCTGTCCAGGTGGCGCCCGAGGCCGCGCGATAATAAACCTTCAGGGCGTAACTCGAGTCCTGGCCGCTGGCATAGACGCCTCCGCTCGAATCCTCCGCAAGATTGCGGATACCAACCGCATTCGTCAACTCACGGATCACGGCTGTCGCGGCCACCTGATAAACACCTCCCACGCCGGTGGCCGAGTCATAAGCCGCCGCCACCAGCAGGGTACCGTCGCTCATGAGCAGGACATCGTTGACGTCAACCTCCGTCATGGCCTGCGCCCAGTTGGTACCGCTGTCCGAACTGATCAGCAGGCCGCCCCGCGTTGTGCCCTGATCGTAAAACCCGGCAACCACAGTCTGACCCGATGCCTTGAGCGATGAAAAATATCCGCCACTCTGGAACCCGTTGGTATTTACGTCAATATTCCATATCGGGGCGGGCCAGTTGGTACCGCCATCCGTTGTCTTATAGAGACGGGCATTACCAGCATACACGGTATTGCCGCTGGCATCGGTTTTGTCAATGGCAATGGAATAAAACGGCGAGCCGTCGAAATTCGGGAAAATGCCGTTTTCCGTCCACTGGAGCGCCATGGGGGTTCCGGTTCCTTTGCGCAACCCGGATTTGGAAGCCGTCCACGCCAGGGTTTTGGCCGCGTTCATGTCCAAGTCCTGGATTTGTACGGCCTCCAAGCCGTAATCTATTTCAAAAAGATCGTGCCCGCCATTGGTCGAGGCGCCGATACCCTGGTCGGTGGTGACATAGACCGTGAGCGAATTAATGGCATCGGCAACGACCACACCGTCGTTGGGATTGGTTTCTCTTGTGCCGAATTGCGCGATGCCCTGCCAGGAACCGGTGATACCTTTATTGGTGCTGACCATACTGCCGAAATACACGTGGTAATTATTGGTGTCGCCGGCACATTCAACATTGCCGCCGGTCGTGCCTCCCGCGCCGGTATCAACCGTAGTCCACGATTTGCCATCATTGTCGGAATAGATACAGGCTTTGTTGCCTCCGGAATTGTTGCCCGCTATAAACAGCCGGCCATCCGGAGCAATACCGAAGCGCTTGGTGCCGGTCCAGGACGATATTACGTTGGTCACGTTCACACTCGAGAACGTCGCGCCGGAAAGCGCGTTAAAGGCGGCGGTAGATTTGATTAAACCGTTAGTGCTGTCACAGTCATAGATGTAGACACACTGATTGGTGGGATGGACAAGCAGGGCACGGGCATTGACGCCGGAGCCCCCGATGGTAATCGGGGAATCGGATTTGGTAAAATTGCCGCCGGTGTCAATGGCGCCGAAATACAGTAAATTGGAATCGCCCATGTTGCCGATGGCCAGCAGGGTGGAGTCTTGAATAAAGATGGAGATAAAACACGGACCAGACGGCACTGGCGGCGCTGGCGGCGGCGGCTGCGTAACTTGTCCGATGATATTGGTAATGCGCGTTCCAGCGGTGGTAGGATCACAGCTAAGCAGTCCGGCGTCATCCACGATAAATAATCGACCGGAAGCCGGATGGCCAGCGATGCCGCCGACCTGGCCAAAATTGGCCTGGGCATTGAAATCAGGAACGACCGTAAACCTGAAATTATTGGTTGCATAGGGCATGGCCAGGGCATGATCCACGTCGCCATAAAAGATGGAGTTGGCGCTTTCCGTGGCGGCAAAGACGCGGGAGACATTCGGCTGATCGGTCAGTTCAATGGAATTGATGGCGGTAATGCGCCCGCCATAGATCGCCTGAATCTGTGGCACCGTGTTTGTGGTAGCTTCCGCAACCGACAAACTGATCAGCGCCAACAAGGCCACCAGGCACATTCCCGCCAAAAACACATTGCTGTTTCGCGTTGCGTCTGTTCGCATGACACTTCCTCCTGAGTTCGTGACAGGTTTTACTGTCACCCTGTTTTTATCCAGCGCTTTATTTTACTCGCCTCTGGCGGCAGGGGCAAGGGGTCCGTGCATATATACATACACGGAGATTTTGCATCTACCCAAGTTGTCCTACGACTTATTTTGTTGCGGAAGACGATTCCACTTCCGATTTGATTTTAGTACATTCAGTCTGATTTAATGCATTGCGCGCCATTACACAGTTCAAATAAACACCAAATTTATAATTATATTTTATCTTTTCATTGCAGCATGTCAACACTATTTATCACACTGTTTTTCACCTCGTTTATCATATGGCTCGACAGCGCAAAACGCCCGCGCAGCCAACAGGCAAAGCAGGCTCGACATTTTGAGTGCCGCCAGCAGGAAGCAAGTAGCCGTAATCCCAAACAGGGGCAAGAGAAAGACGCCGACAACCAATCCGCCCAGCGCGGCCCCCACGAGATCCGCCGCATTGGTAATCGCAGCGGTCCCTCCCTTGACTTTGGCAGGATCAACAGGCATGGGGCCAGCATCCGCTGAAATCGTGCTTTGCAAATTTTCCGCCGCATAATTAGCTTTGCATCCGCGATGGCTCATAAGTTCATTGACCAGCGCAAACTGGGCGCCAACCAGGGCGCCGCTCCCGGCAATCACCCCGTATATGAGCGCCTCTACCCAGCCCCACGGAATCCAATTCATCAGGCCGGAAGAGAGTGCGGTCACCAGCCATGGGATACAGGCCGCCTCCACGATCAAAAGGATTTCCATGCTTATCATGGCGCGCCATTGTCCCGACCTCTTGAGAGTCGGGACACACACCGTCGCGCCTAACATCAGCCCTAACATGAACATGGCCACGATCAAGCCGACCTTGGAATACACGTACCCCAGCAGGGCCTGAAATACAAAGATCAAAATCAGTTCCAACGCCATGCCGCACAACCCGGTAGCGGCCATCACCAGCACCAGCATGCTCCGGGAAAAAACGACCCCACTCCGCCTGCCCGCCAACTTGTCCGCCAACGTGTCCGGCGAAGCCTTGGCGAAGACGGAAGCTCTCGCCTCGGCGTAGCCTCCGGACTTCGGCGAGCTCAGTCGAGCCGCGGAGCCCGGGTCAGCGACGGTGGAAGCCTTGGCCTGCCTGCGCGAAGCGCTTCGGCGAAGGCAGGCGCAGGCGGGCCGGCGACCAAGCACCGCTCCCATGCCGAGACATACAACGCCAAAACCCAGCAACGCACCCGCCACCCACTCCAGGCGCAAACGGGCAAGCCGCGCCAGCAGGGATTCCAAGCCCGATTCGCTGAACCGGCTCCACAACGCAATCTGATAGAACGTGGACACGGGTTTCAAGACGGTGTTGGCCGTCACCGGGATGGCCGCCAGCCGCCGCTCGACAAAATCAAGTTTTGCCGGATTGATTTCATCGGCATTGAGAAAATACTCCGGCCGGAAGTAACGGGTCTTGAGATCCGCTCCGGCGCTACGCCGGAACAGCGTCGCGCGTTCCAATGTAATGGAGCTATTGGTTGCGCCGGCGAAAAACTGGTTTTTCGTGCCGGAGGTCACGAGCACGCGATCGAACACGGTCCTGATGGTTTTTGCTATGGAAGCGCTCAGAAACGCCGCCTCGCCCTGCAGGTCTGCGGACGCCGAGACCGCCGTGTAAAGAAATCCGCCGGGCGACAGGATGGAGCGAATGTCCCGGTAAAAGTCTTGCGTGTAAAACCGGTTAAGCGCAATTGTGGCCGGCTCGGAGGCATCCACCAGGATGGCGTCAAACAGTGGCGTACCCCCACCCCGTAACGAGTCAGTTACGGGAGTGTTGGTCCCAATGGCGGAAAAACCATTTCCACCTTTGTTATAGGGGGGGTATCGCGCCGGGTCTGCGGGCGCGATGGCGTCCGCAACGTGCATTTCGGCGCCCACCTCCTGGCGGGATTCGATCTTTTTGGGCAAGTTTGGTGCAGATGGCGGCGCGCCGCGTACCGCGCTGGATATGTATCCGCGCAAACGTGGGAAGCCGGCAGATGCGCCAAAATCGCCCGAAAATATCGAACGAAATGCACGGCGCATGACTTCACCAACCAACCCGGAGAAAACAAGCGAACTATTTCGTCTTACACCCAGCTCGTCCAGATTCCGTCCGTACTGCTTGGCGTAACGGGGCGCGTCCACGTGGACCTGCACCAGGCGCGGATCGCGCAAGGCTTGGCGGTAAGCACTGGTCGCCACCAGCTCGAGCAGGCGACCGATTTTTTCATCCAACTCCACGTAGACCAGCTGTTCCAACGGGTATTTCAAAAGCTCAGGAATATCGTTGATCGGATTGCCGCCAATCAGCAGGACCCGCCGGGCATCCGGTTTCTGTGCCATAATAAAATGAATCTTGTGCTCGCCGGTAACGGCGTCGGGAAAAACGGCCATCACCTGGCCGTTGGCGTAAAGGGTCATCTGCCCTTCGGTTTCGATTAACGCCAGATTCTGGTAGCGCGAATCACAGGAGGCCAGCAGACGCGAAGCGGACGAGGAACCGGATACCGGCAACGCGCCAAAGGAACGCCAGCGCGCCTCGACACTGGCATGCTCCAGCCTGCCCAAGCTCGACCAGGGCGGCGCCAGATAAGCAGGGCAACACGCGCTGACCGCAAAGGCGAACGCAATCAGCCCCAATAGCCAGCGGCATGTCCGTGTAGTGGTCAGCCAGGCCGCGCCCAGCAGAACGATGGCACCGGCCAACGCCGCCACGGCCAGTGGGCTCATGACCCATACCAGCCAGAACGAAAAAGCCACTCCCGCCGCCATACTACCCAGCGATTCAACCGCATAGACGCGGCTGACCGCGAACGGCAATTGCCGTGCAGGCAACTGCCGCGCGGCCAACCGGCAGGCACAGGGGAACACAATCCCGATGATCAGACAGCCGGGCGCAAGGATGACCGCCAGACTGGCAAGTATGGAAAAAAACGGGGCGTATTCCCCATACGCCACGTGGAGCGCGGTCCGCACGATGCGGATCACCCAGACCTGGAGCGGCAACAGAAAGGCCGCCAGCGTCAGCAAGACCACCAGCAGAACCCGCAGGCGTTCCTCCGGCCAGCGCGCGACCAGGGAGGTTGCCAGGAGCGAACCCGCGCCGATCAGTACCAGCCATGCGCTGAACACAGCGCCGATGGTGAGTTCGTTGCCAAAAAACACGACCAGGAATTCGCGCAGAAGCAGGACCTGCGCCAGGAGCGCATAGACTCCCATGCAGACCATGAGTGCCAGAATCCGACTGAAACCGGGGAAACCCGATATATCACCATTTGAGTCAAGGCTCATATCATTCTACGTAGCAGATACATCCGGTCATGGCAATGGTGAAAGGATGTAGAATGGCATTTCATATCTCGCAATCGGCAAATGTTCTGCTATATTTCTGAATCTTACATCGCGTTAGTTTGGCGCATCCCGCTCGGGGTGAGACTGGGTTGCACGCTTGCCACGCGTTTCGCGCGGGCGCGCGGGGTACCGCTGTATAAGCATACCACGCGTAGCGCGTGGCAGGCTGTAATTTTATCACGCCCCAGGCGTGACTGCTCGCAATCCATCAGCTGACGGACGCCAAAATTACGCGAGCGTCTTTTACGAACTGCCTGCCGACGTGTCCGGCGTAGCCTTGGCAAAGACGGAAGCCTTGGCGCAGGCAGGCGAACATCAGCGTTTCTGCAGGATGCCTTCATAACCCAAATGCAATACAGAGTTTTTAGAGATGTCCCGATGTATGTTCTGCTTGCAACGCTGGTGGCGTGCTTATCCGTAAGGGCGTCGAGCAACGACGCCGCGATCGCCGAGGCGCTCGCAAAACCAGACAAGGTTGTCAAGGCAAGCTGGTTCGGCTATGAGGCTGCGGAAGCGACGAAGGCGTTGCAAGCGGCGATCAACTCCGGCGCAAAGAAGGTCATCATTGACAATGCCGGCGAATGGATCGTTGAACCGATAATCCTGACAAGCGACCAAGTGATAGAAATTGAGAAAAGCGCCGTCATCACCGCCAAACGAGGAGCGTTCAAGGGCACAAGTGACAGCCTGTTCAATCTCATCGGCATCCGCAATGTCACGATCGACGGCAACGGTGCGCTCCTGCGCATGTGGAAGAGCGACTACTTCAGCCCCGAGTATAAAAGGGGCGAATGGCGCACGGGCATCAACATCCAAAGCTGTTCGAACATCACAGTTGGCGGGCTCACCATAAAGGATAGCGGTGGCGACGGCATCTATCTCGGCAACGCTGGCGAAGCACAGCCGTATTGCAAAGACATCGTCATCCGCAACGTCGTCTGCGACGGCAATGCGCGCCAGGGAATATCCGTCATCAGTGCGGAGAACCTGCTCATTGAAAACTGCACGCTTATCAACACGATCGGCACGCCGCCCGAGGCGGGTATCGACTTCGAGCCGAACTTCCCCCATGAACGCCTGGTAAACATCGTCGTGCGCAACTGCGTTGCGGAGAACAATAAAGGCGGCGGATACATCGTGTATTTCTGCAATTTCAATGAAACAACGACGAATGTTTCTATAACTTATGATAACTGCAGCGCAAAGAACAATGCGTTCGGCGGTTTCATGTACAGTTTTTGGCAAGGCTTTGAGGATTTCCCGGGACGAACAAAAATACGCATGCTAAATTGTCGCGCTGAAGTCCGCGGCTCGAACGAGACGTACAACACTGACGATTATGTGGCGGGCATCACGGCCGGCCTTCTAAAATTCAAGAAGAAGCAAAAGAGCGACATCATTTCACGGACGAAGCCGTTTTCCGGTGACGGCAAAACATACGTTCCATTTAAGTCGTCAACCTCACCGGGGAAAGCACCGCCAGCGAAAGCACCGACGCCGCAAATGCGTGAAAAATTCCGCTGTCTCCTCTATGCGCGGCAGGGGGAAACGGTAACGTTCAACGTCACCTTCAATAAGATCGGCGAGGCGGATATGACGCTTGCACTCGATATCACCTCGCCGTCGGGAAATAAAATTGCCGTCGAACCCGCGCCCCTCGACCAGAAAAAAGAGTATCAATTTGCCGCAACGGAGACGGGCGTCTATACGATCAAAGGGCTTCCCGGCCTGTGCACGGCACAGCTCTCCTCCAAAACGCATTGCCTGTCCTTTGCTGTGGACACGCCGCTTAATATATTCAAAAGCACGGTATCGCTGTATTTCCTGGTGCCCGCAGGGGTAAAGGATTTTTATGCAAAGGTGTGGGGATCAGGCGGGGAAAAAGTGAATGCGACCCTTATCGATCCGCAGGGCACAATGGTGAACAAACAGGACAACATTTCCGAATTTGCGTTCAAACTCGCCGCAAGCAGGAAGACTGCATGGAAGGATGAGGTATGGGCGATAAAATTCGAGAAGCCGTCCGACGGATCCACCATCGAAGACTACTTCTTTTCGCTGTACGGCGTGCCGCCGGTGGTGGCATCGTCGAAAGGCTCGCTCCTTGTACCGCAGCAGTAGATACGCGAACATCACGAGCATGCTGCCGCTCCTATCGCCGACGAAGAAAGACCTGTTCGTACCGGAAAAACAACACAAAAAAAACGCCATGCATCAGGAAAACAGATACTACTACATCAATAATCCCATCGTAAACTCGATAAAATATTTAACCATAACAAGTCACATCTTGAGTAAAATAATTTCAACAAGTCATTATCGGTCATCACAAGCATATATTCGCACATCCCGCCTAAAACTCAATGCTCAACCAGTACAGGACAGAGCACTATCGGAACGAAAAACCAAGCACCAAGAACTGATCACTAATCACTGATTACTGACATCTGCCCTATGACTTCCGATTGCTCGTGGCTCAGATGCCACCAACGCGCACCCAAACCTAATAACAGCAAACCAAGGATCACGGCGATGGAAAGCCGTTCGTTGGCCGTCAGGTAAAACCAGGCCCGCGGCAGATGCCGCCAGCCGTTATTCCCTTTTCCGGATGATTCATGGTTAGTCATGGATCGTGTCTATATCCGTAACGTGCACGCTATTTACGGAGATCTTTTTAGTCAATTTTTTACAGAGAAAACGAGCAAGTTAAACGTTGCCTTGACCTACCCTCTCCAACGGGGGAGATTGGGTGGCATGTCAACGCAGGGCGAATTTCGCTTCCCGCGCAAGCGGGATTTGAAAAGCAAGACAAGTTTGGCTCAGATGCGCCGGCGGCGTGCGTAGCGCAATACTCGTGTATGCGCAAGCACGGCAACGGGGCAGATGAGCCAAAATCGCCGCCGCCTTTTTCAAACGAAATTCGCGCTGCTATTCACGATGACAGGCAACGCCGCAGCCGGGCCGACATCACGCGCAATCCATTTTGCCCGATCCGCAACACTTCGGCTTGGCACAAAAGCATCAACCGCGTCAGCGCTCCGTCAAGGCAAGTGAGAACAGCAAAGTAACCGCCGACCCAAGTTCAAGGCTTAAACACGATATTGACCAGCTTGTCCGGAACAACCACCATCTTGACCACCTGCTCGCGCTTGACCACCTTGGCAATTTGCGACTGAGCCAGCGCCATATCCTCCAGGCTTTTACGGTCGGAACCGGCCGGCGCCATCATCGTGCCGCGGAACTTACCGTTAAGCTGAAGCGCAATTTCCACCCGGTCACGCGCAAGGGCGGCGGGATCGGCCACCGGCCAGGCGGCCTGCAGGACACCGGGGGCGTGACCCAACTCCACCCATAACTCTTCGGCAATATGCGGGGCCAGTGGCGCAAGCAGGAGGATGATAGTATCAACCGCATGGCGGACGACAGATGACGGAGGATAGACGACAGACGACGGACGGCAGACGGCGGAGGCGGGAGGGCAGAAGCGTTCCACCTCGTTCATAAGTTCCATGATCTGGGCAACAACCGTGTTGAAATGGAAGGCGCCATCCAGACCGCTGGTGACAGACTGAATGGTTTCATGGGTCTTGCGGTAGAGATCGCGCTCCTGGGCGTTCATGCCCGCCAACTCCGGCGCGAGTGTCGCGGCCATTCGCAGAACATCGTGCCGCTCATACACGAAGCGCCAGAGCCGCTTGAGGAACCGGAACGCCCCCTCGATGCCCTGGTCACTCCATTCGGCATCCTTCTCCGGCGGCCCGATAAAGAGCGTATAGAGCCGCACCGTGTCGGCACCATAATCGCGGATCAACTCGTCCGGGCTCACCACATTGCCTTTTGACTTGGACATCTTGTAAAGCTGGCCATCCTTTTCACTGCGTTTGCAGATCATACCCTGCGTGAACAGGTTGGCAAAGGGCTCGTCGAAACTCACCAGCCCCATATCGAAAAGCGCCTTCGTGAAAAACCGCGCGTACATAAGATGCAGAATGGCGTGCTCGATGCCGCCGATATATTGATCTACCGGCAACCATTGGTTACAAACTTCGGTCTGAATGGCCTGATGGTCATCGCGCGCGGAAAGATAGCGCAGGTAATACCAACTTGAATCAACAAACGTGTCCATCGTGTCGCTTTCGCGCTGGGCGGAAGCACCGCACTTCGGGCAGGTCGTGTTCATGAAGTGCGGATCGCGCTTCAGGGGCGATTCGCCCGTCGGCTTGAACTCCACGGTATCCGGCAGGAGTACCGGCAGATCCTTTTCCGGTACCGCCACGATACCGCAGGTCTTGCAATAAACAACCGGGATTGGCGCGCCCCAATAGCGCTGGCGGCTGATCAGCCAGTCGCGCAGGCGGTAGGTCACCATGGCACGCCCGAACTTTTTCTCCTCGGCATAAGCCGTCATCCGCGCCCTCGCCTGGTCGCTGGGTAGCCCGGTAAACGGGCCGGAATTTGCCGTGACGCCGTCCTCGGCATAGGCATCCGCCATGGTTTCCAGCCGGAGTGTCTGCTCCGCGTTCTGGATGGAAAGTTTTATGGGCAGACCGTATTTTTTGGCAAAGGCCCAATCACGCGTGTCATGCGCCGGCACGGCCATCACGGCGCCGGCGCCATAACTCATAATGACGTAATCGCCGACCCACAGTGGAATTTTTTCGCCGGTATAGGGATTGACCACGAACCGCCCCGTGAACACACCGTTTTTATCCAGGGTATTGCCCGCGCGGTCAACGGCGGCAACTTTGACCGCTTGGGCCGCAAATTTCATGACCAACGCTTCTTCCGGAAGGCCCTTCACCAGTTCCGGTAACTCCGGATATTCCGGGGCCAGGACCATGTAGGTGCACCCGAAGATCGTGTCCACCCGCGTCGTAAAACAGGCCACGCCAACGGCGGGCCTGCCCACCATAGCTTTAGCGACGGCAGGGTCCTGCTTGCCATCACGGCGCGGGACCAACGGGAACTCGATGCGCGTGCCTTCACTGCGTCCGATCCAGTTCTTTTGCATCAACTTGACCCGTTCCGGCCAGCCGGTCAGCTTGGCCAGATCGTCCAACAGGCGCTGGGCATAGTCGATGATCTTGAAAAACCACTGCTCAAGACGCTTCTCCTGCACTGACGAATCACAACGCCAGCATTTGCCGTCAATCACCTGCTCGTTGGCCAGCACGGCCACGCAGGATGGGCACCAGTTGACCGGCGCAAACGCCTTGTAGGCCAGACCACGCTTGAAAAACTGCAGGAACAGCCATTGCGTCCAGCGGTAATAGTCCGGCAAGCAGGCGGTTACCTCGCGGTCCCAGTCATAACAACACCCCCAGGCGTTCAACTGCCGCTTCATGGTGGCGATATTGGCGAGCGTCGTGATACGGGGATGGGTTCCGGTTTTGATGGCGGCGTTTTCAGCCGGCAGGCCAAAGGCATCCCAACCCATCGGCGTCAACACGTTGAACCCGCACATTTTCTTGTAACGGGCCACGGCATCGCCAATGATGTAATTGCGTCCATGCCCCACGTGCAGGGCCGCCGACGGATACGGAAACATCATCAGGCAATAATATTTCTTATCGGTCTTACTCAAGTCCGCCTTGAACAAGCCCCGTTCGCGCCAGTAGGCCTGCCACTTCGGCTCAATTTCATCAAACGGATATTTTTCTTTCATAACAAGTCCTTGTCGCCTGCA
>VSJD01000083.1 GCA_008636095.1 Kiritimatiellota bacterium
GATTGTTGCCTCATATAAAAATACCATTATGGCTGCCGTTCTGGTCATTGGCGTCCTGGCCCTTTCTGCCGGTGCCAAGGTGTTCTGGACCCGACCGGCGGCCCGGGGCCATGCCGTGCTGGAAACCACCCGTGACTGGAAAACGGTCTATACCAGTTCCGTGCACATCAATGATGGCCAGGGTGACCTGACCATCATAGGCTGTAACGAGCCCCTGGGCACGGTGATGACCAAACTCCGGCAGGCGTATGCCTCCTGCGAAATGCTGGAGACCTTCCGCCAGAATGAAACCCTGGGCTGTGCGCGGATGCGCGAGGGCGGAACAATCGTAACCTTGCTGGCACTGGCGCCAAACCTGGCGTTGGCGCCAAACGCGCCGGAACAGACCGTGCTCTTTGTGCTGACTCAGACACCTGGCGATGCTGACAAGTCGCGCGGACCGCCGTCCGCGCCGCGTCTGCGTGATCCATCGCCCTACCCCGGCAGTCGCGTGCAGACGTACTTGACCAGCGCGGAATCCCAAATGCAGTTGGAAATCTACGCTGTGGCGGCCATGCCGGAGGTCATCCAGGCCTATTACGAAAGCACCCTGCTCGGCCAGGCGTGGATGCGCCTCGATCCCGCCGGCGCCTCCGCGAGCCTGGCAATATATCAGAAAGGCACCGCGCTTTGCGCCCTGCTGGTGCTCCCGGCCGGCGGCGGCACCGAAAGTACGATTACAGTGTTGCACAAACGGCTAAAAATGGAATAATGAATCCAATCACAGACTTTAAACAAGGAGCATACCATGAAGCAGAAATCCATTTTGATAATCGCCATCCTGGCCGGCCTGATCGCCTTCTGGCTCACCGGCCAGTACTTGCGACACGAACAGGAACGGATGCTGGGCGAGGCCAAGCGCGTCTTCGTGATCGTGGCCAACCATGAACTGCCCGCCGGTTCAATTCTTAAAAATACCGATCTGGCCAAGGCGGCGGTATTCCAGAGCAGTGTGGGCGGTCGCGCCATTCTACCGGAATCCGTACGGGATATCGTGGGCAAAAAACTGCTGTTCAACATTAGTCGCGGCGACCCGATCCAGTGGTCGGATATTGACGTGCCGGCCCAGGGAACCGCGGGGTTGGCCCAGATGATTAATCTCACCATGCGGGCGGTTTCCATTCCCGTGGATGCGATTGCGTCGGTAAGTGGCATGGTCAAGCCCAACGACCATGTGGACATCCTGGGTACATTCGCATTCCCCTCGGCGACAGTGACCGGCAGCGTTGAAACCATCACGCTGACCGTACTCCAGGACGTGACCGTCCTGGCCACCGGCCAGGCGCTGGCCAACCAGATTCCCGCGCCAGGGGTGCGCGCAGAGCGCGCACCGCGCAGTTACAGCGCGATCACGTTCGAAGTAACGCCCCGGGAAGCGGAACTGCTCGTGTTCGCCCAGACTGTCCGGGGCCGTTTGACCCTGGCTCTGCGGAACCCGGCTGATGTAACCTTTATCACCAATCCCCCGTCCATTAATTTTGGCCATCTCCAGAAAAAATTGCCGGAACTGAATCTGATCCGCCAACGCGAAATCCGTCATAAGAAAGACATTTAACCACATGAGCGCTCTTCTCCAACTTGAAATCCACCGCTTGGGACACGGGGCGCAGACGCACGCGATCGAACACGGCATCTATCCGACGGGCGCGGAACAAGGTAACAAAATCATTATTCCCGACAGCGATGTCGAGCCACGGCACGCCATTCTTATTTTCCGCCCAGACGGGTTTTACGTGGAGGACTTGAACAGCAAGGCCGGAACGTTCTTGAATGAAGCTCCTGTCCGGGGCCGCGCCGCGTTCCGCGCCGGCGACATCATTCGGGTGGGCAACTGCCGCCTGATCCTTCGCCTTCTTGACCAAGCGGCGCCCCCGCCCGCGATCGCGGCATTCCCTCCATTGCCCGTTAACCTTACTCCATCGCCGCATGATGTTCTCGACCAGCAGTTGCACACCGAAAAAAGCCTGATCAAAAAACAGATTCACACCGAACTTTTGGAACGCCTGGACATCAAACGGCTGACGGCGGCCCACATCAAGAAAGCCGATCTACACGAACGCACGCTGCAGGCCATCGAGCAAATTGTCCAGGAAGTGCGCGAACGTCTGCCCGCCTGGATTGATCCGGCGGCACTGACCAAAGAAATCTTCGATGAATCCGTCGGGCTCGGTCCGCTGGAAGACCTGCTGGCCGACCCGGACGTGACCGAAATCATGGTCAACCGGAACGATCAGGTCTACGTTGAAAAGCGCGGCAAACTGGAAATGAGCGACCGCGTGTTTATGGACGACAGTTCCGTACTGGCCATCATCGAGCGGATCGTGGCACCCATCGGCCGCCGAATTGATGAAAGCCAGCCCTACGTTGACGCCCGCCTTAAGGATGGCTCACGGGTCAACGCCATCATCCCGCCGTTGGCGCTCAACGGACCGTGCCTGACGATCCGCAAGTTTTCCAAGAACGTACTGACCATGCCGGAGCTGATTCAGCTGGGCACCCTGGCGCCCGAAATGGCCGATTTCTTGCGCCTGTGTGTGCAGTTGCGCAAAAACATCGTCGTCTCCGGCGGGACAGGATCGGGCAAAACCACTTTTCTAAACGTCATGGGTTCGTTTCTGCCGGAAACGGATCGCATCGTCACGATCGAGGACTCGGCCGAACTGCGCCTGCCCCAGGCGCATGTGGTCCGGCTGGAGTCGCGGCCGCCTAATATGGAAGGACGCGGCGCCGTGACCATCCGCGACCTCCTGCGCAACGCCTTGCGGATGCGCCCGGACCGTATTGTGATCGGCGAGTGCCGGGGCGGGGAGTCGCTGGACATGTTACAGGCCATGAATACCGGGCACGATGGGTCCCTGACCACCGCACATGCCAACTCGCCGCGCGATGTAATTGCCCGGCTGGAAACCATGACACTAATGTCGGGCGTCGAATTGCCCTCCCGCGCCATTCGCGAACAGATTGCCTCGGCAATTCACATGGTCGTTCAGACCGCCCGAATGAGCGATGGCACGCGCAAGGTAACCCACATCACGGAAATTTCAGGTCTGGAGGGGGACCGCATCACCATGCAGGACCTGTTTACCTTCACCCAGACCGGGCTCGATCAAAACGGCAAGGTCATCGGCCGTTTCGAAGCCACCGGCTCCGTACCGACCTTTATTGAGGAAATCAAAATCCGTGGGCTTTCGTTAGCCATGAGCATCTTTGATACGCGCAAATGGAAACATTGACCAATACCGCCGGGCTTTGGCTGATTCCGACCCTGTACCTGGTCTGCTTCAGCGGGTTGACCTATGCCTTTATGCTGGCCCTGCGCGCCGGTGCAGACAGCTACGAAAGGGTGTATAGCGAACAGACGGCGCGCCAGTTTGCCGACATATTTTTCTTCATCCCCCCGCGGCGCATCCGGGACCTTGCCTGGACCGCTGCCATTGCCTTCTTCCTGATTTTATTTTTTTTCGCCGGCGATTTTAAAACTGTCGCCGGCTTCCTGCGTGGGCTATTCATCGGTGTTTTGGCCGGCCTGGTGGCACTTGCCCTTCCGCGATGGTACCTGGGAATCCTTAAACAGCGGCGCCTGCGGCTTTTCAACGAGCAACTTGTAGATGCCCTGATGACCATGAGCAGCGCCTTGCGCGCCGGTTCCAGCATTACGCAGACCTTCGAACATATCGTCCGGCAAAACCTGCCCCCGATTTCCCAGGAGTTTGATCTTTTCCTCCAGCAGACCCGTATCGGCGTTAAATTTGAAGACGCGCTGGTCAATCTGGAAAAGCGGGTGGCCAGCGAGGATTTGACGCTCATGATCCGCTCGATCGAGATTGCCCGGCAGACCGGCGGGAACCTGACGGAAGTGTTCGATAAAATTGCCGGTGTGATTCGCGAGCGCATCCGTATCCAGGGGCGCATCCAAACGCTGACTTCACAGGGGCGCATGCAGGGAATCGTTGTAGGTCTCATGCCGATCGCGCTCATCTTTGCCCTGTTCCTGCTGGATCCCGTGATGATGACCGCGTTTTTTACGTCAAGCGCCGGAATTCTGACCGGATGCCTGGCCCTATGCCTGGAACTTATCGGCGCCTTGCTAATCCGCAAAATCATGCGGATTGATATCTGAAATCTGCTATAAGGCAAACAGGCGGTAGGCAGTTAGGAAGATAACGATGATAGTTGCAAAAACGTTCTTCGTCCTTGGTTCCTCGTTAATCCGAAACGAAGAACGAAGAACCAAGAACCAAGAACAATGAACTGTTTAGTCCGCATTCCCTAACAAACCGAGTTTACATGGACCTTATCATCATAATCAGCCTGGGCGTGTTGTGGGCGGTGTTTGCCGCCGGCATCACTTGGCACCTGGCGCAGACGGTCTTTGCCATTACATACGTAACGCTGGCCGATGGGCGTCGCCAAGAGCGGCGTCTTCCGATGCTCTTCCGGGTATTACTACCACTGACCCCTTCCCTGACGCCGTTTTTCCGTAAGCCGCGCTTTCGAAAAGCTCGCGAGCAGGCGCTGATTAGCCTCACTTCCGGAGGATTTGATGATGTCATCTCACCGGATGAATTCATGGCACTGCGGGTGCTGACGCCGATCGTTGTGGTTCCCGTGCTGAGCATTCCGGTCATCAGCGCGTTCGCCTGGATTCAGGGCCCCGCGGATAGTGGTTTGGGCGTACGGCTCGTGGCCTTGTTCGGCGCCCTGTTGCTGACGATGATCATGTACCCGTCCTGGTGGATCAAACAGGCTGTCGCTCTCCGGCATCGGCTGATTCTGAAAGCCCTGCCGTTTGTTATTGATTTACTTACGCTTTCGGTAGAGGCCGGCCTCGACTTCATGACCGCGATCAAAAACATTGTGGAACGGAGGCCGCCCGATCCGATCGCCGAGGAGTTATCGCGGGTCTTGTTTGAAATTCAGCTCGGCAAGACGCGGCACGAGGCACTGTCCCGTCTTGCAGAACGCGTGCGTCAGCCGGACATCCAGTCCCTGGTCATGGCCCTGGTCCAGGCCGACGAACTGGGCGTCAGCATCGGCGCCACGTTACGGATCCAGTCCGACCAAATCCGCGCCAAGCGCTTCATGCGCGCCGAGAAACTGGCCAACGAGGCCCCGGTCAAAATGCTGTTCCCGCTGGTGGTCTGCATTTTTCCGGCCGTCTTTTTGATCATGCTGGGACCCATTATTTTGCAGATGCTGAAGTACGGATTTTAGGCAGCAGCAAAACGTTCTTAGTTCTTGGTTGATTCAAAACGAAGAACAAAGAACCATGATTTTTTTGGAACGATTCCCATCACAGCCCCAGCAGGCGGACGAGGTAATACAGCACCGGCACGGTCAGGATACTCCCGAGGGTCGAATAAAAAATGGCGCGCGCCGCCAGGGGTGTATCGCCGCCAAAGCGTTCGGTGACGATACTGCAACTGATGGCCACGGGCATGGCCGCAATCAGGTAGGTGGTCATACGCGTCACTTCCGGAATACGCAATCCAAGCAAGATAGCGGCCGTAAATATTGCGATGGTTATTGCGGGCGCAACCAACAGCCGCAACACGATCACCCCGACAAAATCGCGCGTCGGGTAATGATCAGCCAGATTCAAACTGCCTAACTGCGACCCTGTGATCACGAGTGAAAGTGGAATCGTAAGGCTCCCCAGCATGGCCAATGCCTGGACTACGGACGCGGACGCAAGCACACCGACCGAGGCTCCGGCCACGGCCACGGTTTCCAGCGTACGCGTGAACGGCAACACCAGCGCAATGACAATCCCAGCCACTGTGGCGACCAATCCGTGATTCATGGCCAATTCCTTGAATGCCACCTTGCGCGGCATTGTCCCTCGCAAGGTCCAGACCCCGATCGTCCACAGCATCAACTGGGCGCCCACATTGCAGAGCAAAACATCGCGCACGCCGGCATCACCAAAGAGCTTTTCCACAATCGGCAGGGGAAAGAACACCCAATTCGGCATTGCCACCAGGAATACGGCGGTGGCCAGGGCGCCCTTGTGACGAAAGAGCGGCATACCCAACTGCCCCACGACTTTGGCAATGACAATCACGGCGGCGCCGAGGATCGGCACGAACCAGCTTTCGCGCAGAACCTGGGGATTAACGGTGCGCAGCATTTGCGTGAAGACCATGGCGGGAAAAATCATGTCCACCAGCAAGCGACTGAGGACCCGGCCGGCGTTGTCGGTGATAAGGGCGCGCTTGCGCGCCACCCACCCAAGCGCCATGACCAGGAACATGGAGGCAATCTTTAATAAAACTATCAGAAAATCAGACATTGGAATAATCCTAAAATGGAAAATGGCTGATGGTTAATGATCAATGAAGACTGACGATCAAAATGGCTCGAATTATTTACTCGGCCGCAACATATCTGCTAAACACAGCTTGACGTTTACCCGACTTCGGCGCGTTTCATCAACCATTCCCCATGAACCATTTACCATTCTCGATCCGCGCGCACCACACGCGGATCGGGATACCACACCCGCCATAGAAACAAGCCTTGTGGTGGTGCCGTCGGCACACGTGCCGTGCGTATCCTCGAATGCAGGATACGACGCGCCTCCTCCGGCGGCACGGCGCCCGTACCCACCCTGATTAGAAATCCGGCCAGACTGCGCACCATCTTGTAGAGGAATCCGTCGCTTTGTGCCCGGATGACGATCTCAGGCCCTTTCCGGCTGACGGTGAGTTTCATTACATGCCGCCGTGTGCTTTCCACCTCCCGATTGGGGTTGGCGGTGAAAGCGGCAAAATCGTGCCGCCCGACCAGCATCGCGGCGGCCACCCGCATGGCGCGCACATCGAGCGGCGTGCGCACATGGGTCCGATATAACCGCAAAAACGGGGAGATAACATTGCCGTTCCAGATTAGATAACGATATTCCTTGCGTACGGCACTGCGTCGGGCGTGAAATGCCGCGCCAACCGGCTGAGCACGCAGGATGCGGATAGCCGCCGGTAAGAGCGCATTCAAGGCCCGCGCCAAGCTGGCCGCCGGCAGGATAAACGGCAAATCGCAGTGCGCCACCTGGCCGGCGGCATGTACGCCCTGGTCGGTGCGTCCACTGCCGTGGAGTTTCACGGGCGCACCCGCCATACGGCGCAAGGCCGCCTCAAGTTCGCTCTGGATCGTGCGCTGGTTGGGCTGAACCTGCCAGCCCGCATAAGCGGCCCCATCGTAGGCAATCAAAAGGCTATAGCGTTGCGGGCGAGATGTCGCCTGCGGGCGAATTGTCGCCTGCGGACGAATTTTTCCGTGTTTCATCCTACAGCCTACAGTCTTCTGCCGAAGGCGGATCCGCCTGTGGGCGGAAAACGCCTACAGTCTCGGCGTCCCTATGGGACGCCAGTGCATCGAGATAACTCTGCAAAATGACCTGCGCGGCCAATTTATCTACCAGACCTTTGCGCCTCGAGCGGCTGACATCGAAGTCAATCAGCATGCGTTCCACCTGCCGACTGCTCATGCGCTCGTCCCAGACTTCCACCGGCCGGCCGGCCTGTCGGCGGAGCTCCAGGACAAACCGTTCCACCGCTTCAACCGCCGACCCCCGCGAGCCATCCATATTGAGCGGCAGGCCCACCACAATTCCCGCCACCTGTTTTTCCTGGCACAGGCGCAGGACATCCCTGATCACCTGCTTGAAACTTTGCACCGGCAGGATATCCAGCGGCAGGGCCATCATGCCCAGCTCGTCGCTGATGGCCAGGCCCACGCGCCGCTCACCATAATCCACGCCTAAAGTGCGAGACATAGTATTGTGTCCAAATTTACAGCCATGGATGCGCGTCACGCCGGCGCCGGAGCTTTTCGACCATGCGCTTGACCTCCTGGGAACGATCCTTGCGGCAGACAAGGGTCACGGCGCCGGCCTTGACCACTACCATGTTATCCACACCGACCAGCGCCACCAAGCCATTGTCGGCGACCACGATGTTGCCGGAAGATTCCATCAGCTCGCCATTACCCACGACCACATTCCCGTGCCCGTCCTTGGGGAAATGTTGCTCCAACGCCGACCATGAGCCCACGTCATCCCACGGAAACGCGCCCTCGACCATTACGATATTATCCGCACGCTCCATGACGGCATAATCCACCGATATTTTTTCCAGGCCGGCATAAGCGCGCTTCAACGCGGCATAAAATCCCACCCGGCCTGCCAGCGGCGTCAGCGTATCCAGCAAGCGCGCCAGGGGTGGGCAATGCCGCCGAAGCGCCCGTTCCCAGGCGGACAGCGACCAGATAAACATACCCGAATTCCAATAGAATCGTCCGGTCTTGACATAACGTGCCGCTATACGCTCGTTCGGTTTCTCAACAAATCGCCTGACACGGTAAAAGACAGTCTTTGTCGGCCCGGCCAGGCGCCCGCCGGTTTCAATGTAGCCGAATCCTGTGCTCGGAAATGCCGGCTTGAGCCCGATGGTCACCAATACATCCGCGGCGGCGGCGCGGGCAAAAGACTCTTTCAGCGTACGCCGGAAAACGGCCGCATTGCCGACGACATGATCAGCCGTCAGCACGCAAAACACGGCATTCGGGTTACGGGCCTTGATCAGGGCCGCGGCGAGGGTAATGGCCGCGGCCGTATCACGGCCGCAAGGCTCGCCAATCACATTTACTTTCGGCAAGCCGGGCAACAGATGGCACACGGCAGCATGGAGATCAGCGCTGGTAATCACCAGGATGCGCTTCTCCGGAATGATTGCCCGAATGCGATAAACCGCATCAGTCAGCAGGGCTCGCCGGCCGACCAGGGCCAGGAGCTGTTTTGGGCGGCGGCTCGTGCTCAGCGGCCAGAACCGCTCCCCCCGGCCCCCGGCCAGGATGACTGCGTAAGTATTGGCATTCATTGTGAATCGCTCCTGTTGTGCAAGCGTTTACAGTTGCAGGCTTCATGGCTTGAAATTAGAAATTGGGCAAAAAAACTCACGATTCTGTACAATATCCAATTTCTAATGTCAGCCAGCTCGTTGCTTATTCCAATTTCAACATTCCGCGAACACTTGCCATAAATGATTAGGCCATATTCTCACGACTTGTGTTGAGTTCATAAATCCGGGAAATGCCAAACAGCGTCAGGTCCGGGTCAATCCGCACCCTCAGATCACATCCGGCCAGCGCCCAGGCCGAATAACCGCCAGTAGCGCAGAGGCGGACCGTTCGGTCCTTCAGCGTGTGCTGTAAGCGTGTAAAAATTTCGCGCACCATGCCGAGGTATCCCAGGCGCGCCCCAATGGCCATGGCCTGTCGCGTGTTCTTGCCAATGACCGGCATGGCGCGTAAATTCCGCGGAATACCGTGATACCGGTCCAGCCGCAGGTGCGGCAGCAGCGCCGTTTTTTCGGCCAGGTAATCGGTCATTAGCGGCAGGCCGGGTACAATGATGCCGCCCATATAGGCATTTTTGGCCACCACATCAAAGGTCAGGGCCGTTCCGAAATCGGCTACAATCACGGGCGAGCCGTAGCGGTACGCCGCACCGCAGGCATTAGCTAACCGGTCCGCGCCGATACTGGCAGGGTTCGGATACTCGATACGCAGTCCCAACTTCATGCGGTGATGCACCATGCGGGGCAATCGGCCGCTGACAGCCTGCAGTTCCCGAAGCCAGAGGTGGTTGCGTTGTGGCACGACCGAACACAGCATGGCTCCCGTGATCAGACGGTTCCGCGTCAACCGGGTCAGCACGGCGGTTACATCCTTGCGGCAGGTAGTCCGGGTTGGCAAGTGGCTGATGCCGCTGATCCGTCCGGCACGCGCCAGTCCCACGGTTGTACTGGTGTTGCCCATATCCACGACTATCACAAATCCAGACATATTATTTTCCAAATTGGCGTAACGACCATTCCTGCAGGATGCGGCTTTTATCATCCTGCCGCGCCATGGTGTAACAGATATCCAGTTCGTTCAACACACGCGCCAATACCCGGTCGCA
>VSJD01000082.1 GCA_008636095.1 Kiritimatiellota bacterium
ATCCACGTTGACGCCCTCCAGACGCAGAGACGTGGCTATCCCCTGGCCCAGCGGCTCAAAATCGCTCGCGCAGTGAAGCACGTTGACCCCAATACCCACCACGGCAAATTCGATCACGGCACGCTTGATCCGTGGTTCAACCAGCACTCCGGCAATTTTACGTCCATTGAGCATGACGTCGTTAGGCCATTTTAGCCGGATCTGTTTCGGCCGCCATTTTTCCAAGGCCCGCGCCACCGCCACGGATGCGCAAATATTCATAAAAACGCCATCCGTGGCCGGCCAGTTGGGCCGCAGGAGGACTGATAAGTATACGCCCTTGCCGGGTAGTGACAGCCAGTGGCGGCCCTGTCGTCCGCGGCCGCAGGTCTGGTGGTCAGCCACCACGGTATAACCTTCCGGCGCACCTTTTTCAGCCCGCGCTTTAAGCACCTCATTCGTGGATCCCGTTTTATCCAGGAATAGCAGGGGTTGCCCTAAGCGGCAATCTTCCAGAGCCATCCTGATTTTTTCAAGGCGCCTTTTCATGGGTTGGCATCCACCCTTCTTCGCCAGGAAAACCTGTGGCCCCGCCTGCAACGCTGTGTGTAGCACTGCGGGCAGGTTGCCAAAGGGAGGCGTGGCGTTCTTGGCTTCGCAGGGTTCCGCAAAGACACCCCGCGGTTTTCCGCGGGGTGCTTCAATATTTCGAGTGATAAATCGGCTGCCGGCGCGGAATGGGTCAGGCATCCCAGTGAAATCGCCTGGACTCCCGTGGCCGCCACGGCTTTCACATTGGCCAGCGTAATACCGCCCGAGGCTTCCAGTGGACAGCGGCCACGGCATAGATGAACGCACCGCCGCAGGCGCGCGGGACTCATATTGTCCAGCAGTATCCAGTCTGGCCGGGCTGCCAAGGCACGTTCCAGCTCCGTTTCGGTTTCCACTTCCACCTCCACGGGCACACCCGGGTATCGGCGGCGTGCTGTATGCACGGCCTTGGCAAGGTCACGCGCACCCCACAGCCGGCGATGGTTATCCTTGATCAGCACCTGGTCGTAAAGGCCCATGCGATGGTTGGTCCCCCCGCCGCAACGCACTGCGTATTTTTCCAGCATCCGCCATGTAGGCGTCGTCTTGCGGGTATCCAGAATGTGCGTTCCATGTAGCTTTACCTGTTCGACAAAGCGCGCTGTCAGGGTGGCAATGCCCGTCAGACGCTGCAAGAAATTGAGCGCGGTGCGCTCGCCGGCCAGGATTGCGCGGGCCTTGGCCGTGATCCGCATCAGGGGCGCATCCCTTCGGGCGCGGCAACCATCGGGAACCAATACCCGAATGCGCGCGCCAGGATCCAGCACGCGGAAGACCTGCGCGGCAATGTCACCCCCGCAAACGACACACGCATGGCGGGCAACCACGACCGCCGTGATGACCCGGCCGGGGGCAACCAGAGCGCGGCTGGTGATGTCGCCTGGTCCTAAGTCCTCGCGCAGAGCGCGGCGGATCAGCCCGCGCAGTCCCGGGCCAGACAGGCCCGCTTGCAATGCTGTAGCACTGCCTGCCCCGCATTGGGCGGGGTGGCTCCTCCTACCAACTTTGAAATTCCTATGCATATATTTAACTGGGCACCCCCTCAGTCACGTGGGTAGGTTGTGAACTTCAATGCCGTCATTCCCGCTCGCTCTGATGCTTCGGAACGAGCGAAAGCGGGAATCCAGTATTGATTTTTCTGGATTCCCGATCACGTCAGGAATGACAATTAGCCCTCATAACTGGGGGGCACTTAACTGGCTACTTTACCCTTGACACCAAGTCAATAACAAGTTTAATGTGATCGTTAAATGCGAGGCGATGTTTGGTCGCTTAAATACATTTTCCAGGAGGGATGCCATGCCAGACCAACGCAAAGAAATCACGGAATATTTGATTACAATCATTCAGGAACTGGCCAGCACGCTGACTGCGGAAGAAGCGCTGCATGTAATCATCGAGCAAATGAAAGTGTTTTTCCCGCACCAGAGTCTGGCGGTGCTGCTGCTGGATGAAAACACGGGGACCTTGTATATCAAAACGTCGCGCCAGATCAGCTATTCGTTCGTCAAGCAATTCAAGCGGAACATCAGCGGCGAAATCGTGCCGCGTGTTCTGCTCAAACATGAACAGGTGTTTATCAACGACCTGCAGAGCGACGACCCGGAATATGCGTGCCTCAAATTGGAGCACGATTTTAAACACCTATGCCTGGCGCCGATCATCCAGAACCAGCGGGCCATCGGATACCTGCACTGCGAACGGACGGAAGGGCTGCCCTTCACCGAGGAGGACGCACGGCTAATGCTGATTATCGCCTATCTGATCGGCCAGCAGATACAAAAGTTCGAGCTCCTGTTCCTGACACGCAACTTGTCGCTGATTGACGAAGCCAGCAAGGCCCTGAAATACCAGGCCTTCGTGGATCAATTTAGCCGGGAAATGATACGCGCCAAGATGCATCACACTTCGCTCGTCCTGATTTTTCTGAACTTAGACGACTACGTTGTCCATGTCGCCACATCCGGGATTGACGCCGGGCATGCCCTCCTGGAGGAAGTCCACCACCTGATCAAGGAATGTATCCGCCCCATTGACATTGTCGGCCGTTTTTCGGCCAATGAGTTCGTCGTGTGCCTGGGCGGCATGAAACCGGCAGAAGCGGAACCCACCTTGGAGCATATCCGCAAGGAAATCCAACAGCGTGCTACGCGCTCTTCCGGCCATCCGGTAAATGTCAGTGGCGTCGCCATGACGTTTGAACGCCCGGAAGATTTCGACCTGCCGCTGGAAAAAATTTTGGCGGCCCTGGGCAGCGGGCTGATTACCGTGCGCGCGAAGGGCAAGCATCAATCGGCAAGTATTCCGCCGCCGCGGAAATAAAAACGTATGGGTGTATGGAAGTTTGGGTGTATCGGGGTAAAGATTCCCTCTGGTACTCCCTCACTCCGACACGCCCATACTCTCTTACTTTCCCCCATCCTCTTCAGCGGAATCCACCAGCACCGTAACGTGTTTGGGATCCACGTCCGCCACGCCTGGGCCACAATTGAAATAATGCTCTTGTGCGCCCTGGCGAACCATGATCCGGCCGGCGGTCAGCCGGGCCAGTAGAGGCGCGTGGCCGGCCAACACGCCAAATGAACCTTCGGAGCCCGGCAGGACCATGGATTCCGACTCACCCGCAAACACACGGCGCGCCGGCGTTAAAATTTCCATGGCAAACGAGGTCATAGCGTCTTGGCCTTGTTCAGGACATCCTCAATTGAGCCGGCCATGAAAAAAGCCTGCTCCGGCAGGTTGTCGTGCTTTCCATCCAGAATTTCCTTGAAGCCTCGGATGGTTTCGGCGAGCGTAACGTAGCGACCGGGGATATTCAGGAACGTTTCGGTGACAAAGAACGGCTGGGAAAGAAAACGCTGGATTTTCCGGGCGCGGGCCACGGTCAGCTTGTCTTCGTTGGAGAGTTCTTCCACGCCGAGGATGGCGATAATATCCTGGAGCTCCTTGTACTTCTGCAGAATCTGCTGGACGCCGCGGGCCACGGTGTAATGATCGTCGCCCAAAACTTCCCGGTTCAGTATTTTCGAGGTGGAATCCAGCGGGTCCACCGCCGGATAAATACCCTGCTCCGAGATGGCGCGGGATAGCACGGTTGTGGCGTCGAGATGACTGAACACCGTGGCCGGCACCGGGTCGGTCAGGTCGTCCGCCGGCACATAAATGGCCTGCACGGAGGTAATGGCTCCCCGGCGGGTCGAGGTGATGCGCTCCTCCAACTCGCCCATTTCCGAGGCCAGCGTCGGCTGATAACCCACGGCCGACGGGATGCGGCCCAGGAGGGTCGAGATTTCCTGGCCTGCCTGCGCATAGCGAAAAATGTTGTCAATAAACAAAAGCACTTCCTGGCCGGTTTCATCGCGGAAATTTTCGGCCATGGTCATGGCCGTCAGCGCCACCCGCAGACGCGCGCCGGGCGGTTCGTTCATCTGGCCGTAGATGAGTATGGTTTTCTCCAGCACCTTGGACTCCCGCATTTCACGGTAGAGATCGTTACCTTCGCGGGTACGTTCCCCCACCCCGGCAAACACCGAGAGACCCCCATGCTCCGTGGCGATGTTGTGGATGAGCTCCATAATGAGCACGGTCTTGCCCACGCCGGCGCCGCCGAAGAGGCCGATCTTGCCGCCCCGTGAATAGGGCGCCAGCAAATCCACAACTTTGATGCCCGTCTCGAGAATCTGCGTCTTGGGTTCCTGTTCCTGCAAGGACGGCGGTGCGCGGTGGATCGGCAAAAACTGCGTGGCGGGCACCGGGCCCAGTCCGTCAATGGGCTCGCCCAGCACATTAAACATGCGCCCCAGATTCTGGTGACCAACCGGCACCGTGATTGGCAGTTGCGTGTTGATCGCCTCGTTGCCGCGCCGGAGCCCATCCGTGGGTGAAAGCGCAATACAGCGCACGACATTATCACCCAGATGCTGCTGGACTTCCGCAATAATTTCCATGCGGCCCTGATCGTCGGGAATATCCCGCTTGATCCGCAAGGCCATGTCAATCAACGGCAGGTGGCCCGGGGCAAATTCCACATCAATCACACTGCCGATAATCTGGATGACGTTGCCCTTCGAGTTCTCGTTATTCAACGTGTTCCCCCTTTATGCCATCGCTTCCACACCGGTGGTAATATCGGCCAACTCCCGGGTGATCATTCCCTGCCGGAGCGTATTATAATCCATTTGAATCTGGCCGATCATGTCAGACGCGTTTTTACTGGCCTGGTCCATCATGATCATACGCGCGCTGTGTTCCGAAACCTGTTCCTCGAACAGTATTTGCCGAACGCGGCTTGCCAGATAGCGGGGCAACAGGTCGTCGGCTATTGTTGCCGGGGCCGGTTCAAAGAGCCATGCGCGCTTTTGCAGACCACCCGTTGGGCAAGCGGCCGGGGCAATTGGCAGAAGCGGCACCTTGGCCGGAATCTGCTGAAGCGTGGACTTGCACTGCGCGTAAAACAGGTCCACCTGGTCCACCTGGCCTTTGCGGTATAGATCGCACACCTGTTGGACGATAATCTCTGCCTGCGCTTCCTCCAGGGGATAAGCCTGCTCGATCCGGAAGTCTGCCGCCTTCTCGCCTGGGCGTAGCGCTTTGGCGGAGCCTGGCGCCTGCAGGCGCTTAAAGAAATCGTCCGCCTTCCGCCCGATCAGCAATAGCTCCACCTCGCTCTGCGCGCCGGCACGTTCCCGCAGGGCTTGATGGATGAATCGGAACAGATTGGTATTCAGACTGCCGCACAGGCCCCGGTCGGTCGAAATCACCACCCAAAGGATCCGGTGCACGCTTCGCCGTAACAGGAGCGGATACTGAAGTGCGCGCCCTTCCGGCAGGTCAAGCAAAGTCTGGACCAGTGCCTCCAACCGTTGGGCATAGGGACGACTGGCTTGTACCACCGCCTGGATGCGGCGCAACTTGACGGCCGAGACCATTTTCATGGCGCTCAGGATCTGCTTGTTTTTCCTGATACTGCGCAAGCGGCCTTTTATTTCCCTGAGATTATTCATTACGCACTCGTCGTGTTGGTGACGGTACTTTCCATAGCTTGCGGCGCCATGAAAATGGTTTTGAATTCACCAATCGCACTATGCAGATTGGTTTCCAAGGCCTCGTCCAAGACACCCTTGCTTCGGATCTGCTGCAGCAGTTCCGGATGTTTTTCATCCATAAACAGATAAAGCCGGCTTTCAAACGCTTTAATTGCGGCGAGCGGCTGGTCGTTTAAATAACCGTTGATGCCGGCAAATATAATCAGAATCTGTTTTTCCACCGGTAGAGGCTTGTACTGCTCCTGCTTCAGGATTTCGGTCAGTCGCTCGCCACGGATCAACTGGTCACGGGTGGCCTTGTCGAGATCGGAACTGAACTGGGAAAAAGCCGCCAGCTCACGGTACTGGGCCTGGTCCAGACGCAGGCGCCCGGCAACTTTTTTCATGGCCTTGATCTGGGCGGCGCCGCCAACACGGGAAACAGATAGGCCCGCATTGACGGCCGGCCGCACACCGGCGTAGAACAGGCTGGTTTCCATGTAAATCTGGCCGTCCGTGATGGAAATGACGTTGGTCGGAATGTAGGCGGAAATGTCACCGGCCTGGGTTTCGATGATTGGCAAGGCCGTAATACTGCCGCCGCCTTTTTCAACCGAATACTTGGCCGCCCGTTCCAATAGGCGCGAATGCAGATAAAAAACATCGCCCGGGTAGGCTTCCCGTCCGGGCGGGCGCCGCAAAAGGAGTGACAATTGGCGGTAGGCCACAGCGTGCTTGGACAGATCATCATAAATGATCAGCGCGTGCCGGCCGTTATCGCCAAATTCCTCCGCCATGGCGCATCCGCTATAGGGTGCAATGTATTGCAGGGCCGCCGGCTCCGATGCGCCGGCATCCACCACGATCGTGTGCGCAAAAGCCCCGTTGTCCTGCAAAGCTTTGACGACCCGGGCCACGGTTGATTCCTTCTGGCCAATGGCCACATAAATGCAGATGACTCCGGTATCTTTCTGGTTGATGATGGTGTCCACCGCCACCGCCGTCTTGCCAGTCTGGCGATCGCCGATGATCAGCTCGCGTTGGCCGCGCCCGATCGGCACCATGGAGTCAATGGACTTGAGTCCCGTTTGCAGGGGTTCGCACACCGGCTGACGCTCAACAACCGAGAGCGCCCGGCGTTCGATCGGCCGCGTCTTTTTAGCCGGGATGGCGCCCTTACCGTCAATCGGCTGGCCGAGCGCATTTACCAACCGGCCAACCAGTTCGGGGCCAACCGGCACTTCCACAATGCGGCCCGTGCTCTTGACCAAGTCACCTTCCTTGATCCGCTTGTCGTCGCCCAGGACAATACAACCGACATTGTCGCGCTCCAGGTTCATGGTCAGGCCGTAAATTTGGTTGGGAAATTCGACCAATTCCCCGGCCATGACGCGGCTCATACCGTAGACCCGGACAATGCCGTCGCCAACCATCAGGACGGTTCCGACATCCGACTGTTGCACATGCGCCTCGTAGCCCGCCAACTGCTTTTGGATGATCGCAGTAACTTCTTCGGATCTGATTCTAAATGGATCTGCCATGGAATGCCTGTCTTATGAGATAATTTTAAAACTGTTCAGGCCATCAGAACCTGGCGCATCCGTGTCAACTGCCCCCGGCAACTGCCGTCAATCAGGTGATCCCCGATGCGGATGGTAATTCCTGCCAGGAGTTCCGGGACAACTGCAATTTTCAATTCCACTTTTTTATTCAGCCACTGCGTCAGCCGGCGCAGAAAATCAGCGTGGTCGGCATCCGTCATAGGCAAGGCGCTTTCGACCCTGACTTCGACCCGCCCCTCTTTCTCGTCAAGCCTGGTTTCCAGGAATTGCACAAGCTCTGCCAGCAGGGCCGCGCGCCGATTCCGGACCAGCAGGCCGACAAAACCCCTGGTCAACGGATTGAATGCCGGCGCCATTATTTGGTCCAGGATAGCCTGCTTGGCGGCCACCGGGATCGTGGGATTAGCCAGACAATCCTTGAGCAGTCTCTCACGTCCGATCAAAGCTACCAGGGCCTTCAGCTCGTCCGCAACCTGGCGCTGAATGGACTGCTCTTCGGCCAGCGTTAACAGCGCCTGGCCATATCGTTTTGCCAATTCATTAGCACTCACGCTTGTTTCTTCGCCTCCAGGCGAGATGTCGCCTCCAGGCGAGATGTCGCCTCCAATTCGACAAACACCTTGTCCACTACGCGCCGCTGGAGCGCCGGGTCCACCATCTGCCCAACGACTTTTTCAGTCGCCCGCAGGGAAATATCCAGTACTGCCTGGCGCAATTCCTTGATCGCCTTTGCCTTCTCCTGGGTGATGATTTCTTCGGCCCGTTTGATGAGGGCCTCACCCTGCTCCCGGGCGGTGGTGATAATTTCTTCACGCATATTTGCGCCGTCCCGGGTGGCTTGGCGCAACAGCTCCTGGGTCTTATCTCCCAGTTTAGCCATCTGCACATCGTAAGCGTTCTTTTTGGCCTCCATGTCCAGGCGGGCATTCTCGGCCGCCTTCAAGTCGCCGCGAATTTTGTCAATCCGAGCCTGAAACATGGCGGTCAGCGGCTTGTAGGCGATCAGCCACAGCAAGAACAGCCCAATCAGGAACGTGATGAGCTGGGCAACGATTAACGGCAAATTAATGGTCAGCATGTTAAAATGGGCGTCTTTAGGTAGGACGGAACAGCCTGTTCCGCCGCGGCCGGACTGGCAGTCCGGCCCCACCTTTAAATTTTCATACGATTATTTGGTCGCCGCGGCAGTAGGCATGCTTTTCTGCATGGTGTCCAGTTGCCCCTGCAACTGCAATTCTTCGACTTTCAACTTCAGCACGCTGACTTTGTTCTGCATTTCAACCTGCGCCTTGGCGCCCGTGGTGAAGGGATTGGCAAACAACAACAGTAATACCACAACGAGCGCATATATGGCCAACGACTCAATGAAGGCCAGCCCAATAATCAGGTTCGTGCCGATGGTACCGGCGGCCTCCGGTTGGCGCGAAATGCCCTGCATGGCACCGTTGACGGCCATCCCCTGCGCAATACCCGTGCCGATTGTTGCGATCGCCATGCTAAAGCCGGCCACTACCACTGACGCGGTCAAGATATCCATGGGTCTTTCCTCCTGTTAGTGTTTTGCAAACGCTGCACCGATATAAGACATGGCCAGCGCCGTGAAGACCAGCGCCTGCACAAAACCGACCAACACGCCCAGGAGCAGAATGCCCGGACGCAGCAGGAACGGCACGATTGCCAATAGCTTAAAAATAATACCATGCGAAAAGAAAAACAGGGTCAGCAGGTAGGCCAGCACACCCAGCATAATTTCCTTGGCCAGCATATTGCCAAAGAGCCGCATGGTCAAGGACAGCGGGCGCGTGAACACTTCCATGCCCCGAATGATGATGAACATGGGCGCCAGCCAATAAGGTGGCCCGCAAAAGTGCTTGCCGTAGCCGGCCACGCCACGCTGGCGGATATTCACAAATTCGGCGGTGCCCGCGACGATCAGCGCCATGGCCGCATTGATGTTCAGATTAGTGGTCGGCGAAACGAATCCCGGGATCAGACCGATCAGGTTCGAGCAAAGGATGAAGAGAAAGAGCGTGGCAAACAACGGCGCAAACCGCGGCCCCTCCGGGCCGGCAATTTGCCGGCTCAAACCCACGACATATTCCAGGGCCGTTTCCAGTGCGTTTTGCAGGCGGCCGGGTTCCAGCGCCACGCGCCGCATTGCGAGCAACGCCACAAAGATCAGAAGCCCCATGATCAACCAGGCCGTCAGCAATACGGTTGGCACCGGAAAGGCCGGGAACCAATGGCTCCAGAGCGCGGCTAAAATGTTAGGACCTTCTAAGGATTCCATAAGAAACTTTCCGCGGGCTTTTTCCCAACCTGTCGCTGCTATCAAATAAATACTTGAAATAAACTTACTGATTCAAGACCGTTGGGTCAAGGACAACCTGATCGGGATACCTGATCGGGAAAATGCCGACAGGGTCTTGCCGTCATGGCCGCTTCAGCCGGCCTAGGAGCCGCAGGAGACCATCCAGGATGGTCAGCGGATGCGGCGGACAGCCGGGCACAAACAGGTCCACCGGCAGCCGCGCACCGGCCCCGTTGAGCGTTTCGGGATGATCGCGATACGGTCCGCCCGAAATTGCGCAGGCGCCCACCGCAATCACCAAGCGCGGATCAGGCACCGCTTCCCAGGTTTTTTTAAGGGCCAGTTCCATTGCGTGGGTCACGGGCCCGGTGATCAGCAGGCCATCGGCATGCCGGGGCGAGGCCACGAACTGAATCCCAAACCGCCCGAGATCGTAAACCACGGTGCCAAGCACGTTGACATCCGCCTCACAGGCGTTACAGCCGCCGGCGCTGACCTGGCGCAGTTTTAGCGACCGGCCAAAAATATCTTGC